>NZ_JBVHWK010000010.1:107914-209424 GCF_055569445.1 Streptomyces sp. NPDC029122
ATCTCCCTCCAAGACGAGGACGGTGTCTTCGCCGAGCCCCTGTACGGCCTCGCCGACTTCGGGACCGACCAGGGGTGGATCTCGGCGGAGGAGCACCCCCGGTTCCTGCTGAAGACCACCGGCGACGGGGCGACGGACATCATCGGCTTGGGCCCCCACGGCGTAGTCGTCGCACGCGGCCTCGACGACGGCACCTTCGAGCCCTCGAAGCTCGTCCTGAACGACTTCGGCACCGCCCAGGGATGGACGGCCCAGAAGCACCTGCGCTTCCTCGCCGATGTCACCGGTGACGGCAACCCCGACATCGTCGGCTTCGGCGACGAAGGAGTCTGGGTGGCGCACAACCGCGGCGACGGCACGTTCGAACAGGCCCAACTGGTCTGCCGTGGCTTCGGGTACAACGACGACGCCGGCGCCTGGCGGGTCGGCCACCACCCCCGCTTCCTCGCGGACATCACCGGCGACGGACGCGTCGACATCGTCGGCTTCGGAGGACCGGGCGTGTACGTGGCCCGCAACCTCTACCGCCGCTTCCGAACCCGATAAGCCCTGGGTTGAAACAGCAACCGCGGCAACTCGACACCGGGTCACCGGGCTGCCGTCCTGCACACGGCGGCCTGGATGCGGCCCCCGGTGCGGAACCCGACCACCCCGGCCGCTCCAGTGCTACGGCACCGGTTCGGCCGGCCAGAGCGTCTCGCCGCCCGTACACGGGCCGAGGACCGCATCCTCGCCCCCCCCGGGGGGCGGGACACAGGGCTCCGGGCCGGTCGCCGGTGGCCACCGCTGGGCGCCAGAGCCACTGCCCGGACCCTGCGCGTACCACTCCTGCTCGGGGTCTCGCTGTCGCACCAGACGACCGTGGCGTACCCGTCCGTCTACGGATGCGCCCATCTCTCGTGTACTCGATCAACTACTCTGCGTAGTTCAAGTTTGGGGAGAAATCATGCGTAGGTCCACGTCGGCATGCACGGTGCTCGCGCTGGGAGCGAGCTTGTTGCTCGGAGGACTGGCGCCCGGAGCCACTGCTGCGCCCGCTCTTGGTGCGGTCACGGCACTCCGTGCGCCGACGCCTCCGTCGTCTGTCCCTGATCTCGATGCCCCGGGGCCGGCCAGGACGGTCGAGTTCCCGCCGGACGGGCGGGTCCGCTCAAGTCCGGGGCATGTGACGATCCAGGCTCCGCAGTACACGCGCATCGTCCGGGTGGACCCCTGGTGCAGCGGCATGAGCTGCCCTGTGTCCATTGCCCCGGATGGCTCGTCCGCCAGCTTCTCGCTGCAGAGCAACAACTGGATTTGGAGCCGTCCCTTCAAGGTTGACGTTGTCGCCGCGGATGACGCGCCCATGGCAGGTGGCCGGTTCACCGGCACTCTCACCCTTGAAGGTGTGGCGGTGGACTGGACCGTCAACATCACCCAGGGCACTCCCGGGGCCTTCGGCGGGTACGTCAGCAGCGTCCCCGGGGGAGGAGGCGCCCGGGTTCGTTTCGTCGACCCCGATCTGAATGCCGCCGCTGCAGGGTTCAAGGACAAGGACATCATCACCTCCGTCGACGGTCAGCCCGTCACGTCGGCGGCATCCCTCAGCGCCGTCCTCGCCGGCAAGCGAGCCGGAATCGCGGTGCCCGTGGGCGTCACGCGCAACGGTATTCAGATGACCTTGCAGTACACGGTCGACGAGTGATCGCCACGATGCCTACGCACGGGCGCGCTTGCCGCCTGCCGCTCCTGCGGACTTCGGACACGATCGGCAAGACCTCAGTCCTGGCCGGCCGGCACACGGTGAGGGGATGACGATGAGCAAGGCCCAGACAGCAGCAACAGAGAGTGAAGACCTCGCCCCCGAGATCACTACGGTCGCCGGTACCGGAGATGCCGGGGCCGCAGGGGACGACGGGCCCGCTGTCGCGGCCCGGCTTGACCGTCCCTATGGCCTCGCGATGGACAGCACGGGCACCCTCTACTTCTCCGACTACAACAACCACCGCGTCCGGAAGGTCACCACGGACGGCAGGATCCGCACGGTGGCAGGGACCGGCACTGCTGGATCCAGGGGTGATCATGGCCCTGCTATCTCAGCCCAGCTGGACGGCCCGCGTGAGGTGGCGGTGGACCGTGCCGGGAATCTCTACATCGCCGATTCCGAGAACCACCGGATCCGCAAAGTCATGGCCGACGGACAGATCGGCACAGTCGTCGGCACGGGCACTGCCGGGTTCAGCGGTGACGACGGCCTTGCCGTTGCCGCCGAGTTGAACTGTCCGTACGGGGTCGCAGTGGACAGCACCGGCAACCTCTACATCGCCGACACCGACAACCACCGGGTCAGGCAGGTCACACCGGACGGGCAGATCCGCACAGTCGCCGGGACCGGAACCCCGGGATTCTCCGGCGACGGCGGGCCTGCCGCCGAAGCTCAGCTGAACAGCCCGTACGGCGTTGCAGTGGACAGCGCGGGCGACCTCTACATCACCGATGCCGAGAACCACAGGGTCCGCAGGGTCGCCGGGGACGGCACGATCAGCACGGTCGCGGGCACGGGCACCGACGGCTTCAGCGGTGACGGCGGCCCCGCCGCCTCCGCCCGGCTGGACTTCCCCCTGGGCGTGGTAGCCGACACCACCGGCACCCTCTACGTCTCCGACCACAACAACCACCGAATCCGCAGGGTCGCCGCGGATGGCACGATCAGCACGGTCGCGGGCACGGGCACCGACGGCTTCAGCGGTGACGGCGGCCCCGCCACCTCCGCCCAGCTGAACTACCCATTCGGGCTCGCGGTCGACTGCGTCGGCGCCCTCTGCATCGCCGACTACGTCAACCACCGCGTACGGAAGGTGGCGGCGGCCGCCATGGCAGGACTGCCCGAATCAGGCACGGTGGCGTCCTGGGCGAGCGTCCGCAGCCGGCTGCGGATCGGGGTCACGAGCGAGTCACTCAAGGACGGGGCCAAGATCCAGCAGTCGCTCGCCGCTCCCCGTCAGTCGCAGCGGTGGCGGCTGGTCCTAGCCGGGAAGAGTGACAGCGGCGACGTGGTGTACACGATCGAGAACGTGCGCAGCGGAAAGGTTCTGGAGGTCGACGAAGCCCGGGGGGCAGCCGGGGCGGTGGTCGCGCAGCGCGCCTACGAAGGCGACGAGGCACACCATCAGCAGTGGCGGCTGATCCCGGTGGGCACCGTGGCCGACGACCCCCGGGTCTACGAGATTGCGAACCGGAACAGCGGTCTGCTTCTGGGCGTCGAAACCAACGCGCCTGTGGTGATCACGCAGCGCTGGGCGGAGGGCGACCACCGGGGCAGGCAGTGGCAGTTGCTGCCGGTGTGACGCACGAGCAGGGGGCAGGAGCGGCCTCGCCGACCCTGCCCCCTGCCCTTTCAGCCAGGCGCTACTCGGCCCCAGGTCTGAGGGCCTTCTGGGCGGGCGGCTCGGGCGCTTTCGGTGTCTCTGGGTTCTGGGTTCTGGGGCCTTGGCGCAGTCGCACTTCTTCGGCCGGTCCTAGGAAGCGCGCTCCGAATCGACAGCGAGCCCGGATGTGACTGAGCGCTTCACCTGGCGAATGCGTGCTTCCGTTGGCGGGGCTGCGCCTCAGAGTTGGATGCAGCGGTTGCCTTCAGTTCGCGCCCGCCGGTCGTACTTGTAGTTACGCCTCGCGGGTGAGAAGGGATGGAACCGCAGGCTGATGTGTGTAACCGCCCCATCGACGAGCCTGGCTCACATGTCGAAAGTGAATATATTACCCAATGTGCCGCGCTGGGCCCGGCTCGCCGCGCTGGGCGCCGCATTGACCAACGTGCCCTCGGCGCTTTGGCGGGTGGCCATTGCCGTCGGCGTCCCCGTTGGGCTGGCGCAATCCGAATACGATCAGATGGGGGCTCCTGGCCTGGGGTCGTTGGTCCTCGTCGGTCTCAGTCTGATCTCCGAGGCCTTCGCGTTCGTCACCCTTGGGCTGGTGCAGAGCTGGGGTGAGGCATGGCCGCGTTGGATCCCGTATCTACGCGGGCGCCGCGTCCCAGTCATGCTGGGAACCGGCGTGGCGGGGCTTGGCGCGCTGGTCACGACTGTCTTCGGCGCACTGTTCGTCCACACGTCGCTCAACGCAGACATGGAAGCCACCACCTGGGGCATCTGGCTGCTCAACATCGTCTACGCACCATTGCTCTTCTGGGGTCCGCTGCTGGGCGTGGTCACAGTGCACTACTACCGGCGCCGGATGGCTGCCTCTCCCGCGCCGGTATGAAGCCCCCGGATGCTGCCCCTCGAACGGCCTCTTCGCCGGCTGCACGAAGGGCGAACGCCAGATCGCCCACCGCCTGCCCGGCCCGGTGCCGAGCGCGTGGCAGTGCCCCGCCCAAGGACAGACGGGCCCTGCAACGAACTGTGGCAAAAGCTCACACGGGCGCCTCGACCGTCCGGCACTCTGATCCCGACTCCTTCACCGACTGCTGCCGGAAAGTGGTGCTCTCCAGGTGGTCGTCGAGCCGCTCCGCAGGACCTCGAGCGCAACCGGGGGCCCTTCCTTCCCGGAAGTCGCTGATCCACCACGGCGCCTGAGGAGCCGACCCGACTCCGAAAGCGGCCCCGCCCGCCAAGCGGACTTGTCGCGAGCCGTGGCGTGATCAAAAAGTGCTGGTCGAGCAGTGTCGGCCGAGTTAGCGTCGGCTGACTGCCTGTACACACCCGGGGGAACTCATGCCTGCCCGCACACCAAGACCGAAGACCGCCTTGGCGACCGCTGTCATCGGCGTCTGCGTCGCATCAGGGTGCACCGCGCCCGCACAGCACACTCCTGGCGTGGGCACGTCCTCCGCCTCGTCGGGAAAGGCTCTGTCAGCCCCGCTGACCGTGGCCCAGCTCAAGGACGCGGCCCTCGTGGACGCTGATGTCCCCCAGGTCAAGACCAGCATGAGCGTGCAGGAACTGAAGGACGAGCCCAGCAAGTTCCCGCCCGTAGCGGATCCCGTCTGCCGGGCCTATCTGGACATCCGCCAGGGCGAGCACTCGTCCGCTCGCGTCGAGCAAAGCTATGACTGGAAGAACGACATCTACCCCGGCAGTTCCATACTCGCCTCCTACGAAGCAGGCAAAGCGGAGCAGTACTTCGCAGAACTCAAGAAGGCCCTGGGCGGCTGCCGGTCCTACGAATTCGAGAACTGGACAGGTAAGCGCACCGCGTCGACAGCGGTGGAAGCACCCCCGCAGTTCGGGGACGAAGCGGTCACCCTCCGGGAGCACATTCCCCTGAACGACGGCACTGACGCCAACAAACAGGTCACCGTCGTACGGGCCGGCAACACCATTGCCACCTTCTTCAGGGTCGATATGGGCCGGAGCTCCTCCTTCCCAACCGAGCTGATCGAACGCCAGATCGCCCGACTGAACAACGTTCAGCAACCCTGAGTGCGCCGCCGCGCGCTTCGTACGTCGAACAAGGGCGGAACCGAGCCGACCGGCGTGCCGTCCGGCCGCCGACCGCTCGAGAGCGGCCCAGTTTCCCCAGCGCCGCGGGCCAGGTGCCGCCCCGCACCGTGACTCGTGCCCCTTTTCGTACCGTCCCCGCGGTCCCGCGTCCGGTCGGCGGTGAGGTGCCCAGTGGTCCGGTCGCGCCGTCTGGTGCGGAAGAGCCGGTCTCTGCCGGGTGGACGAGGACGGGTGGTGCTCCGGGATCGAGCGGCAGGTGCAGGGGGCATGGCCGGCCGCAGCCGCTGCGCGGCGGATGTCGTCAGCAGGTGCGCGGCCTGCTGCTCGATCCGGCTCAGCCGCTCCGGCCACTCGCCTCCGAGACCGCCGGTGGCCTCGCGTAGCCGGAGCTGCGCGGCGACGAAGGCGTCGCTCTCGGCAGCCGTTCATGGCCGGTTCAGTTCCGTTTCGAGGGCTGTCCGCAGTGACAGAGGGCCGGTCCAATGGCCTCCGGACCTGGTGTTGCTGTACCGCGGCACGCTCCACAGTCGCGTGCGCAGGACGACGACGCAGGCTATTCGGGCACCATAGGCGGCATATGGGAGTGTTATCCGATTCGACGAAAGTGCTCGAAACCGACCCGTGATCGCTGTACAGTCCCAGGTCAGCAAGCCTGCTCCCCGCACATGCGGGGATGAACCTTGGTGTGCGGTACGAGTTAGACGAGCGAGTAGCTGCTCCCCGCACATGCGGGGATGAACCCGAACTGCGCGCCGAACTCACCCCGCAGAAGATCTGCTGCCCGCACCCGCTGGGATGAACCCAGCTCGCGCAGCGCCCGCCCGAGGGTGGCGACCTGCTCCCCGCACGCGCCGGGATGAACTCGGCCGACGTCGCGATGCGGGCGGCGCTGCGCGAGGCGGCCAGGTGAAGCTGAACGTGGAGAAGCTCGGCGCGCTCGGCGAGCCGAAGTCGCTGGCCCGGCTGCGCAAGCGGTTCGAGAAGATGCTCCCGAAGATGGACCTGCCGGACCTGCTCTTCGAGGTCCACTCCTGGACCGGGTTCCTCGACGCCTTTGTCCACCTCGGGGACGGCACCACCCGCATGAAGGACCTGACCACCTCGGTGGTCGCGCTGCTGGTGAGCGAGGCGTGCAACATCGGCATGACCCCGGTCACCAACCCCGGCCACGAGGCCCTGACCCGCTCCCGCCTGGTCCACGTCGACCAGTTCTACCTGCGCGCCGACACCATCGCCGCGGCGCACGCGGCTCTGATCGAGGCCCAGGCCGAGGTGCCGATCGTGCAGTTCTGGGGCGACGGGCTGCTGGCCTCGGTCGACGGACTGCGGTTCGTCGTTCCCGTCCGCACGATCAGCGCGGCGCCCTCCCCGAAGTACTGCGGGTTCAAGCGCGGCATCACCTGGCTCAACGCCGTCAACGACCAGGTCGCGGGCATCGGGCAGATGGTCGTCCCCGGCACCCCGCGCGACTCCCTGCACATCCTGGACGCGCTGCTGAACCTCGACGGCGGCGTGAAGCCGGAGATGGTGACCACCGGCAGCGCGAGCTACAGCGACATCGTGTTCGGGATCTTCAAGATCCTGGGCTACAACTTCAGCCCCCGCTTCAAGGACCTGGACGACCAGCGGTTCTGGCGGGCGACGATGCCCGGGGTGGAGACGGGCACGTACGGGGTGCTGGAGCCGCTCGCCCGCAACCGCGTCGACCTGAAGAAGATCGAGACGTGGTGGCCGGACATGCTCCGGGTCGCGGGCTCCCTGGTCACCAACCAGGTCCGCGCCTACGACCTGCTGCGGATGTTCGGCCGCGAGGGCCACCCCACCCCGCTGGGACAGGCGTTCACCGAGTACGGGCGGATCGCCAAGACCGAGCACCTGATGCGAATGGTCGACCCCGTGGACGACACCTACCGCAGGCAGATGAACCGCCAGCTCACCGTGCAGGAGTCCCGCCACAAGCTGGCCCGCGACGTCTGCCACGGCAAGCGCAGCACCATCCACCAGGCGTACCGCGACGGCATGGAGGACCAGCTCGGCGCTCTCGGCCTGGTCCTCAACGCCATCGTGCTCTGGACCACGAAGTACATCGACGCCGCAGTCGCCCAGCTCCGCGCCGAGGGACACGAGATCCGCGACGAGAACATCGCCCGGCTCTCCCCGCTCAAGCACCGCAACCTCAACGTGCTCGGCCGCTACAGCTTCACCGCCTCCACCCCGGCCGCCGGCGCCCTGCGCCCGCTGCGCAACCCGGACGCGGCCGGGCTCGGGCTGGATGAGGACGACGAGGAGTGGAGGCGTAGAGGAGCTCTTGGCGTCTCCCGCCGGGGCCCGGATCGCTGTCTGGGTGGGAGCGTTTCGCTCCAGGCGGGTGCCGTCGGCGGGCGGCGCTGGAGAGGTGCAGGGTGTGGCCCTGTCGAGGCCCGTGTCGTCAGGCGGCGGAGCCGGCCGTGAGCTGGTCCATGATGTCGGCCAGGTTGTAGTGGGCCCGCTTCTCGATGATCTTCCCGTTCTTGAACGTGAACAGGTTGAACATGGAAAACCGTACGTGCGCTCCGCGCGGGGGGATGCCGTAGTAGTCGCCGCCCTGGTCTCCTTCAACCACGACGTAGGCGCCGACCTTGTCGGCTTCGGCGACGGTGTCGAGGACCGTCAGACGGTTGCCGGGGGAGGCGTCGAGGTGCTTCTTCTCCGCGTCGATGAACCCTGCGACGCCGGGCCGGGGGCTGTCGATCTGGGAGTAGAAGACGAAGTCCGGGTGGAACATGCCGGTGAGCGTGTCGTAGTCACCCTGCTGAAGGGCCTGCTAGAAGCGGTGCACGAGGTCGGCGTTGGGTCCGGTGGACATGTGATCGGGTCCTTCTTGGTCGTTCTGGCACGGCGCAGGGGACGCCGCGAAGGGCGATCCCGGGGTCGGGGCCCGGTGTACTGCGGGCCCCGGCCCCGGGCGCAAGGTCTCGGTTCCTTAAGTGGCGGTCCGGCTCAGGCGCGCTGCGCCCAGTCCTGGTCCAGGCGGTCGGTCAGGCCCGCGGCGGCGAAGGCTGCCTCCAGCTCGTCGCGGCCTTCGGTGAAGTGGGCCCAGCTGTCGTGGTGGACCGGGACGACACGGCGGGCGTCAAGAATCCGGGTGGCCTCGGCGGCCTGGGCGCTGTCCAGGACGATCAGGTTGCCGTCGAAGACCATGGGGAAGCGGGGGGCGCCGGCGAACAGGAGGGCGGTGTCGATCGGGGCGAAGCGCTCGGCGATCTCCCTGACCGCGTCGAGCGAGGCGTTGTCGCCGCTGACGTAGACCGTCGGCAGTCCCTCGCCCGTCAGGACGAAGCCGACGACCTGGCCGGCGAAGGGCTCGACCTCCCCACGCGCGCCGGGGCCGTGGATGGCAGGGACTCCGGTCACCGTGATGGTGCCGCCGCCCGGGCGCTCCAGCTCGACCGTCTCCCAGTCGGCCAGGCCCTTGGCCTTCGCCCCGAGGCGCTCGCCGCCGCCGGGGGTGGTCAGGGTGAGGGGGACGTCGGCGAGCAGGGCGCGGCCGGAGGTGTCGAGGTTGTCGGCGTGCTCGTCGTGGGAGAGCAGGACCACATCGACGGGGCCGACATCGGCGGGCGTGGCGGTGGAGGGCGCCGTCTTGACCAGGGTCGGGCCGCCGGGCGCGGGGTAGTCGCCGGGGCCGTCGAAGGTCGGGTCGGTCAGGAAGCGCAGGCCGCCGTACTCGAACAGGGCGGTCGGACCGCCGAACGTGCGGACCGGGAACTGGCTGGCGTTGAGCTGGGACATCACATCTCCATTTCTCACGAAAAAAACCTGCGGTTAACGTGATGCCAGGCTAGGCGGGTGTCACGGAAAAACGCAAGCGCTACCATGAGAGGCATGGACGACACCCTGGCCACCGACGTGGCGCCGACCGCTCTGCCCCCGGCCCCGGGTGCCGACCGGTACCGCTCCCTGGACTTCGCCGACACCGCCGCCACCCTGCCCGCCGGCCAGAGCTACGACCTGCTCGCCGCCCCCGAATCCGCCATGCGCTGGCTCGCCGCTCACGACCTGGCCGCCCCGGAGGTGCAGCTGTACGAGTTCTGCGCCCAGCGGATGCGCACCCTGCGCGGACACGTCCGGGCCCTGTTCACCGCGCGCGTGGACGGCGCGCCCCCGCCCGAGGAATCCCTGCACGCGGTGAACGAGGCCCTCACGGCCGTGCCCACCGCCCCCCTCCTCACCTGGGACGGGGCCCAGGGGCTGCGCCGCGTCCAGGCGCACCCCACCGACCAGGCCGTCAACCACGCACTGGCGACCCTCGCCGCCGACGCCGCCGACCTGCTCACCGGTCCCGACGCCGGCATCCTCGCCGCCTGCGGCTCCGCCCCCTGCGACCGGTTCCTCCTGCGCACCCACGGCCGGCGCCACTGGTGCTCCACCCGCTGCGGCGACCGTGTCCGTGCCGCCCGCGCCTACGCCCGGCGCAGCGGCGCGTCGGACTGACGCACCACCCCAGGGGCCCTCCTGCGGGCCGCCCGGTGGCCACGCGAAACACCTTCAGCAGGCTGCTTCCGGTTGTCGTCCGGCAGCCGGGCGCTTGATCAGTGGAGATCACCGCTCTGACTCGGGCTCTCTCACAAACGTTCATCTGTGAGAGTTCTGCGACAGCCCCCGAGCGATCACGATTCCGCAGGTCGCCGTTCGCAAAAGCCCTCTCGAAACCCACACGTTGTGCGAGGCACTTCTGAGAAGCCGTTGTCTTTCCGAGAGTGGCGGGTGTGTTCCCGCTGGTGAGGCATAGGGCCGTGGCGTCGGCGGCAGAAACGAAGTGCCATGTCGTCTCTGCGGTGGAGGTGCCGGAATGTCGTCTGTAGTGGGGCTGTTGGAGGAGCGCGAGCGTGCCGCTCGGCAGCGGGTGGAAGCTCTGCAGGCCGAGCTGCGCGAGGCGGAGGCCGTGTGGGAGCGGTTCGTGATCGCCCGGGAGGCGGTCGGACTGGTCCTAACTGAGGTACGCGGAGGCAATGAGGTGCCGCCGGTCGTGGCAAGCGAGCGGCCGACGCGGACCACCGCGGCTGTGCCGGAATCGGTCGTGCCGGTGTGGAGAGATGGCCTCGATGTCGGTGTGCTTGCGCCGGACTACCGCCGACTCGTGGATGTCCTGGCTGGCGGGACCGGGGGTGGGGAGACGATGGACTGTCGGCAGCTGACAGTGGCGCTCGGGCTGGACGCGGTCCCCGCGCAGGTCGAGGGGGTGCGGTCGAAGGCGAAGCGCCTGGTCGCGCGGGGCTGGCTGGCCGAGGAACGCCCCGGGGGCGTTCACCATGGTCACCGGGCAGCCCGGTGACTCGTAGGCTACCGGGGCGGGGTTCCGGCCGGGACGCCCGGAACGCGGGAGAAGGGGCTCGGTGGTGGCAACGCTTTCGGAGGTCAAGGCTCTGTTGGGTGAGCCCCGGTTCAACTGGTCGGATCCGGCGCCATGGATCGAGATGGAGCGGGAGTTCGGCATCGAATTCCCTGCCGACTTCCGCGAGATAGTGAACGCCTACGGCTCGATCGAGATCAACGGGCAGCTGTACCTAAAGCACCCCGCCGGTCACCTTTTGCACAGTCTAGGAGAAACCGTCAGGGGGAATCTTGAGATGTGGCGGGAGGAGGACATGGCGGAGTTCCTGCCCAGTCCGGCAGGAGCGGGTCCCGGGGAGTTGATGCCGGTGGCGTCGGCCACGACGGGAGAATGGGTTTTCCTTCGTGTTCCAGACGGACCCTCGTCGCCCTGGCGCATCCTGGTTCAGGAGCTTGACAGTCCGGCCTGGACTCTCCATGAGATGACGTTCAGTGAATGGCTGCTGGCATATCTCAGAGGTGAGGACGTGACGGTGTGTTCGCGTAACCTCGCGCCTGACCGTCCGTTCTACGAACCCCTGCCCTGAACCTGAACAGGGTGGAATCAGCGTGTTCGCCGGGCGAGTCGGCGGCTCATGACCATGCTCATCGACCACCGGATCATCGCTTCCGAGGTGTCGGTGCGGCCTTCGTAGTCGCGGGCGAGTCGGCGTGAGCGCATCAGCCACGCGAACGTTCGCTCGACCAGCCACCTCTTCGGCAGCACCGTGAAGCCCACCGTGTCGTCGCTGCGTTTGACCACGCTCAGCCCGATCCGCAGAACATCACGGGCAAAATCGATCAGGCGCCCGGTGTAGCCGCCGTCGGCCGACACCAGTGCGATGCGCCAGTGCCGTTCATGCAGCCGGGCAAGTAGTGTCTGCCCTGCGTCGCGGTCGGTGACCGAAGCCGCGGTCACCACCACGACCAGCAGCAGCCCGAGGGTGTCCACCACGATGTGCCTCTTGCGGCCGTTCACCTTCTTGCCGCCGTCGAACCCCCGCGTCGCCGCCGGCACTGACGCGGCCGCCTTCACCGACTGCGCGTCGATGATGCCCGCGGTCGGCTCCCGGTCCCGGCCGGCGACCTCGCGGACCCGGTCCCGCAGCCGGTCGTGGAACTCGGCGACCAGGCCTTTGTCCTCCAGCGCCGGAAGAACGCGTAGACGCGCTCCCAGGCGGGAAAGTCCGCGGGCATCGCCCGCCAAGTGATGCCACCCGCGACCAGGTAGCGCACCGCGTCCACCATCTGACGATGGCAGTAGGCCTCCGGCTGTCCGCCTCTGCCCTCCAACCACCCCGGGACCGGCATCGCGTCACGCACCACCGCCCACTCCGCGTCGCTCATGTCGGACGGATACCTCGGCCGCCTGTACGGCCGGTCCCCGGCGCTCCCGAGCCGATGAGCGAGACAGTCACAGTACGAGCCGCGGATTTGGAGCCGGCCGGCGTGAGGGCGTACAACTGCGGCAACAGGGCCTCCAGGCGCTCATGGTCTTCGACAAACCCGAGCTGCACCAGAGGCCCTGCCTTCATGCACGGCACGCCGCAAGATCACCCGACCGAGCTGCCGCAATCGAACCCACGCTCACCGAGATCGGTACGACAACGGCTTCTGGAGAGACTTCCCATATGGATCTCACGCCCATCGGGCCGCATTGGCGGTAGAACGTCAAGACTGCCCGAACTGTGACGCGCCCGCCGGCTCCGCCTGCCGCAACCCGCGGCGGGAAGACCGCCGCGAAGTACCACACCCCCCGCTTCGTCCTCGTCCCCGCGCTCCGCGAGGAACTCGAAGTCCTCGTCCCCGCCGACCGCCACCCCGGCCGCGCGTGGAAGCAGGGCCCGGCGCTCGCCGTGGTGCCCGCGCCCCGCACCGAGCGCCCGGTCCGCATCGGGTACGCCAGGACCTCGACCGCGCGGCAGGAGCTGGCGAGCCAGCTCGAAGCCCTCCACCGGGCCCAGTGCCACAAGGTCTTCAAGGAGCAGATCAGCACCCGGGTGAAGATCCGGCCCGAGCTGGAAGGCGCTCGCCCTGGCCCACCAGTTCAAGGAGGCCGCCCCCGAGACCCCGGTCATCCTCGCCGTCCACGAGCTCAAGCGCCTCGCGCGCAACGCGGCCGAGCTGATGACGCTGTCCGCCGAGCTCCAGGCCGGCGGCATCCAGCTCGAACTCCTCACCGGCCCGCTCACCGGCATCTACGACCCCAACGGCATGGGCGCCATGTTCTTCGCCGTCCTCGCCGTGGCCGGGCAGATCGAGCGCAACTACATCCAGGAGAAGACCCTCGAAGGCCAGGTCATCGCCGCGTCCAAGGGCAACCACGGCGGACGCCCGAAGGTCATCGACGACGACATGCTCACCTTCGCCGTCGCGCTCAAGGACAAGGGCATCCCCGTCCCCGAGATCGCGAAGAAGCTGACCATCAAGACCGGGAAGAACGCGGGCAAGTCCCCGTCGGCCGCCTCGCTGTACCGGGCGCTCGCGGAAGCCGAGGAAGCCGCGGCCGACGACGGTCTGCCACTGCGGCCCAAACCCGTACGCATCCGCCGGCCCGAGGACCCGCTCACCCCCGAGGAAATCGACCTCCGCGAACGGCTCCAGGCCCAGCCCCACCCGAACGCCGAGCAGCGTTAGGCCCGCCCACGACCTGCCCTGATCCCAAGATCACCGGCTTAGCGTTAACCGCTGTACCGCTGTACCGCTGTACCGCTGTGCCCCAAGGCCGCTCTACTTCTCTGAAGTTGGGCCGTCATTGGCCTTCCCACCAGATCCCGAACAGGTTGGCGAGTGACATCCCGCGTCTGGCAGGGTCGGTCGCATGGACTGCATCTTCTGCGGGCTCATCCGTGAAGACACCGCGAGCTGGGTGGCTCGTGGCCCGGTGGCCTGTGCCTTCACTCCACTGAACCCGCTGGCGCCGGGTCACACTCTGGTGGTTCCAACGCTCCATTACGCGGACATGTTCGAGACCCCGCCCGCGGTCCTCACTGCGGTGACGGTACTGGTCCAGCGCGTGGCCGAGGCCACGCGGACCGCGTTGAACGCCTCAGGCGTGAACGTCCTCAGCGCCAGCGGCCCAGGATCGGAGCAGTCCGTGCCCCACCTGCACTTCCACGTCGTTCCGCGGTGGGTGAACGACGGAATTTCGACCTGGCCGGCTGGACGCTCCGCACACCAGGTCACTGGCAATCCGGGGGCGCAGCTTGCCGATGCCCTGGCTTCCGGCAGGCACCACAGAAGTTGAGCCGGAGCCCGCTCTCGTGAACAAAGCCGGCCTCGGCGGGACACGCAGTTCCCCGACGTCCATCCGGACCGGGTGGCCGCGCTCGCGCGCCGCCGGGACCTGGCCTGGCCGCCCTGCTCGACCGGCACGCACCCCTCGGCGCGGACCAGACCGCGGTGTGCCTCGGCGTTCGGCGCACGAACTTCGACCTCGTCGTCAGGTTCGGGTGGCTGTCCCGGTCGCTCGGTGGACTCGATTACCAGCGGCAGGGGGCGGGGTCATCACGGTCCCCCTGTACAACGCCCGGGACATCGCGCTCCTGGAGGTGGTCCGCCCCTCCAGTGGACTGGCGGGCCGTCCGCACCGTCATGGCGGGCCGCCGCTTCCCGGTCGCCGGCCTCAACCCATTGCGCTGGCCGGCAACCGGCAGCCCCGCACCGGGCGCGGTCAGCCGGCACACCGACGGCCCCGGCCGCTAGCTCGGCCAGCGCATCGGCCTCGTCGTCGCTGCACCAGCCGGACAACCGGTCCTCACCCTCAACGTCCTCGGCCAGTGCCGGCCCGGGCCATCGAGACGGAACCGGGTGCCTGGCGGTCCACCAACTCTGGGTCACTACCGCCCCCGGCCGCCCCCGCCAAAGCCGCGACGCACCCCCCAGCCACAGATTGTCGGCCGTCGCGGTGCTAGGAGGAGACCGAGGCGTTGGGTAGGGGCGGAAAATGTTCGGGGGAGTGGCACCTATGCCGACGGGGACGAAGCGCAGGGCGAGGACGACGGCGTCGTGCGCGACGACGAGCACGCGCTGCCCGGCGGCGGCCCGGTCGAGTTTGGCGGTGAAGTCCCGTACGCGCAGGGCCACGTCTGCCAGTGCCTCGCCGCCAGGGGGCCGGTAGTACCACTCGCCCAGCGCTTCGCGCCGCTCGGCCTCCTCGGGGCCCGGGCCCGCAGGGCGGGTGCAGCTCGAAGACGCCCATCTCATGGTCGGCCATGGCCTGCCAGGTCTGCCGGGCCCGGACGTAGGGCGAGCAGACGATCAGGTCGGGGCTCTGGGGGAGGGCGGTGAGCCAGGGACCCAGGGCCAGAACCTGAGCGTGGCCGACGGTGGATCCGCTCCGCTCCGCTCGGCCTCCGCGAAGGCGAGGTTGGCGGTGCTCTGCCCGTGCCGGATCGCCCATAGGGCGGCCAGCGAGGTGGCAGACATCAAGCCGGCACGGGCGGCTTCTGTCAAGGGACCGAGGTGAGGGAGAGCATGAAGAGTTCCTTCCGTACGGGGACCGTGGGACTGCTGCGGGATCCGGACTACAGGCTTCGCCCCGGTCGGCGTGTGGGGCCCGTCCACGGCTTGCTGGCCTGTGCGGGAGGCGCTGCCGGTGCCAGGGAAGCCGGCCGCTTGCGGACGGTGGTGGACTTGGATCGCGCCGCCGTACTCGAAGGCCTCCGGGCGGCCGTGCCTACCTGCATGTCAGCCTCACTGCTTCGGTGTTCCAGCACAGGTGCCTGAGATCCCCGAGCAGGCTTCGTAGCCCATGACCCTCGGTCGAGCTCGATCAGCCCGGTGATTGCGCCCTCGGAGTGCAGCCGGTGCGGATTGGCCCGGGACAGCGAGTACCCGGACTGATCCGGGTACAGGCCGCGGATGAGGGGCGAACTCGACTGTCCCACCCGCGCCTGCGCCACCTGCCACAACACCACCCCGGGCCACCAACCCCGGCCGGACGCCCACCTACCCGGCAGCGGCTCAGGCGACCCGGCGGCCCGCTCGGGCGCCCGCGCGAACTACGGCAGCAGCTACCGGCCTCCCCGCTACCGCGGCAAGCCCCGAACTGCAGCATCAGCCGCTACGGCTGCGGCGGCTCCAAGCCCCCCGCCCCGCCGACCCCCCTCCCGGCCCCGCCGTGGCTGCCGGCCCCGCGCCCCGTGATCGTTCCGGACGACTGCCGGACAGACGACATGAGGGTCGATTGCATGGTGGACGTCTCGACTGAGCAGATCCTGAACCACCCGTTCAACCAGGGCAACAAGAAGAATGGCGCCAACGAATTGGCGCACTGGTACTCCCAGTTCTCAGACAGTTGTACGAAGCGCGCCCAGCAGTATGTGTGCTTCGGCTCTTCTCCGGCCAGCGATCAGCCCCTCACGGTCGGGGATGTTCATTTCTTCCCGGACGGTAAGGAGCGCTTCGCGGCACGACTCGAAAACGAATCGACGTGGCGAGACAAGATGCTTCCCTTGGTCGGAGAAGAAGGTGTCGAGAAATTCGGGCCCAATCTGGAGCGCCATGAGGCAGTGCATTCGCAGCAGTGGGCCAGGTCCGAGACCTCCGCAGTTTTTGCGCTGAAATATTTCCGAGAAGTAGCGGCGTCCGAGTATGAAGTGGGAACCCCTGCCCATGCGAATAGCTTCGAAGTGGAGGCGAATCTGTGGTGGGGGGACATCTCACCTGGTACCCGGCGCAGTTCGTAACCCCCGGCAAGGATCTGAAATTCTGAACGAGGTGGAAGCGCCCTTGAACAAAAGACGTGTGGCGGCCGCCGTGGCCATGGCTGCCACGGCTGTTGGATGCTCGCCGCCCCCAAGTCGTTGCTAGCCGTCGAACGCACGGATGCGGGACGAGCTCGCGTGCTGATCGCACCTTGCCCGGACTACAGCGCGCAGATGTTCTCCGTCTTCAGCTCTGGAGGAACCACCGGCTATAAGCGCTGGTTCCTCATCAACGATGCCATGGGCGGTCCGCTCGACAGCATTGAACTTTTCTCGGCACCACAAGGGTGGAGCGCCACCCGGACGGAGCTCAGTGACCTCAAGGGCGGGGGAAAATACACGATGGTTCTTGAGGGTGCGGTCAGAGGTCGCGGACTGGACGGAGAGATTTCATTCACACCTGACCACTTCCAGGCCATCAAGCCGGGACAACTTCTGGTCCGGGACGGCAAGGGTTCGAAGGCAATCAAGAAATCCGAGTTCATGGAAAAGGAGGCCGCCCGCTGCAGTCCCGAGCGGTGAAGCTCTGGGCCCGGCACAGGAGATGGTCCGCCCACGGTGGACTGGCGGGCCCTGCGCACCGTCCGCGCGGGCTGCCGCTCCACGCTCGCCGGACTTGAGCCGGCCCCGGTCGGGACCGGGTGTCGATGGCGGGGTGGCGCGGATGGCCAGGGTGGCTGGCTGCGATGGTGAACTGGCGACGCTGGCATTCCGACCTTCCCGCCCCGACCTATGGTCAATCACTTTTCATCTCTCAAGCCCTTTACTATGGTGGCGGAATGAAGATGCGCCTTGGGTTCTATCAGTCGAACAGTGCTTGGTGGAAGAATCCGCCCTACATCTGGCCGAAGAACAGCTTCACGTGGTCTGGCGCGCAGAACCAGCTAAATCATCTCGCGTTTCACCGCAGCCGGCAGATCATTACTCGCGGCGAGGACGTCAGAGCGGGCGACATGGTCTTCTTCAAGTGGGAAAGCGAGCCGGTCTACAACCACGTGGCAGTGCTCACCAGCGTGCCGGAGCCCTACTGGCGCGAGGATCGGTGGGTGCTTGACGCCTGTACGTCGTGGGTTGCACAGGATGGACGGAAAGACCGAACGACAATGTGCGATATTGAGGGCATCGTGATTGTTCGGCCCATGGAGCGCTGATGATGTCCAGACGCAGGAAAAGTGCAGCGTTTTCGATGCTGGCCCTCTGTGGCCTGACAGCTTGCTTAACCACTGGTGATGACGCCGTGCGTTACGCCGAGGATTACGCCCGTCACGCACCCCTAGCCATGCAGGGCCACCCATCAGCGGCTTCTCTGCAACTCGTCCAGCACATTGCAGACGGCAATCCCGTAAAGCTGGAATCGTTGGCGAGCAGCGACAGCTCTGAAACGGACAGAAAGAGCACCGCTGAAAACTGGGTCAACACCTTCCGGCAGGGGGCCCACGGTAAGGCCACGGCTGACTTCTACGGCGCTGCCGTTGACCGCCAGACTGTGGTCCTGTATTTTCATGAAACGAGTCAAATAAAGGTGCTCAAGATTCGACTCGACGGAAATGGCGGAACGAACGGTTGGCGCATCAAGATGCTGGAACCTGACCCAAAGCGGGTAGCGGTTAACCCTGATTGGGTTCCAGCTGCACCCAGAAGCCATAACCAAGTCCAGCAAGCAGCCGAGTAAAGTCGAAATCTGAGTGGCGTTATCTGTGTAATCGTGCAGATAACGCCACTTTCGTTATTCGTTGACGCTGAGGGGCAGCGCTGTATGAGCTGCTTATTGCGCCGCCTGCCCGGGCGCTGCGGCCGAAGTGGTAGTGGAGCGGGGCCTGTCAGATCCTGCACCTACGCTGTTGCAGAGATCGATCAAGGAGCAAGTCAGTGCGAATAGAGCGTCACCAGGTGGGTCAGGCAGCCGTGTCGGCAGCGCGCGAGGACTTCACCAACCGGATCGGGGGCCGGGTGCGGTCCATGTCGCGGGCTGGCCGGATGGCCACCTACGAATGGCAGTCGATCGCCGAAGAGTTCCTTGACTACGTGGGCGCCCTATCCGTCGAGACGCCGGACCTCGACACTCCGGAGGCCAAGGCAGCCCTCAAGGACGCCTCGGAGGCCGCGGCCGGCGCCGTCGCCTACGCCGCCTACCACCCGCACTGCAGCTTCCAGGTGTTCCTGGAGTACGTGAATTTCGGCATGAGCTACGACCCGGGTGAGGATGCGCCCGCAGAGAGCGTCACGACCGGGGAGTGGATCGACGCGCTCTGCCTGGCCGTCCTCAGGGACAAGGCCACATGGCACGGCGAGGCCTTCCACTTCGCCCGGCAGAAGTTCGCCGAGCAGGCACAGGGCACACCTGCTGGCGAACTCGTCACCGGATTGATGGCTGTGGTCCTGGACGACACCGGCGACGACGACGAGGAGTACCCGCCGAGCGCGCAGGCCAAGCTCGCCGTCATCGACGCGGCCCTGGACCGTGTCCGCACCCGCGCAGCAGAGACCGGTCACCCCCTCCTGGACCGGCCGGACAGCGCGGCGCTCCACGCGTTGCGCGCCCTGATCATCGAGGACCGGGGGGCTTTCGATTCCGCGCTCGCCGATCTACTGGCCAGGCACGCTGCCCTGCAAGGCCCCGGGGCCTCCCCGAGCACTCTGATCCCGCTGGTCCCTATCGCTCTCGCCGCGCTCGCGTACCGGACCCTGGGCTGGATGCCCGCCGTCGACACCGACTACCTCCCGCACGCGCTGGTCACCGGCTTCGAGACCCGGGGCCCCAGGGTTGGAGGGTTCGGCCGGGACCGGCGGCCGGATGCGGTCGCCGCACTCGCCGCCGACCCGCTGGTGGTCGAGCGGCCCGCCTGTGAGCGCGAGGGGATCCCGCGGGTCGAGGCCATGTACGAGGAACACCTCGAGGAAGCGTTCACCCCCGTCGACGGAACACCCCTGGCCGTCTGGCGGCTCGCGAGCGTCCTGGAGGATCAGAAGCGTCTTTTCAAGTGGCGTGCGGGAGGCCCCGGCGACGTCACGGACGCCCAGCTCGCAACCCTTCGCACTGCCTCCCAGACGGGGGCAGCCCTGTTCCGCATCGCCCTGGCGGAGCCGGGCACCGAGGTCGAAGTGAAGGTCGACGGTCGCGAACTGCGCTACCCCGCCTCCCGGGGCAGGGAAGCAAGTGCCGGCTACTGGCAGACGGCCGTCGCCTTCGCCCTCATCACCGGCGCACGCGAGGACCTCGCCCCGCTGGTCCTCACCGGCCCCACCTTCGCCAGCTCGGATGGCTCCGCGTTCACCGCGTACCGAGAGGCCCTCCATGCCTACCTGAAGGGCGCCGACCCCGAAGCAGCCACGCAGCGGGCGCTACAGGAGGCTGAGAGAGCCAAGGACTGGGGCTTCGCGATGCCGCCCGCCGTGCTGCTGTCGCAGCTCGTGGAGGGCGATGAGGAGAGTTTCAACCTGGCTCTGGCCGACGCGCTCGAAGCCCACCGCGACTACTACGCGGTAGCCGACCGCGCCGACGCCCCGGACGCCTCGGTCAGCCTCGACGTCCTCGCCCTGGCCTGCCACGCCCGCCGCCGTGGCTGGTCCATACGCGTCGAATCCCCCTATCTCCCGCAACGCCTCCTGCAGGCCGCTGAACCCTTCTAGCGGCTGGCCGAAGCACAACGATCACTGGCGGCCACGCCCGAGCACCACTACAGGCGGGTTACGCGTCCGAGCGGGGCCCATGGAGGCCCTGCGCGCCAGCGTCGAGCGGGCCAGGAGTCACAAGGACACCGGCGACAGGGCCGCCTCCCCCGGCGCCCGGGCGACGCGTGGGCAGAAGACCTCGGCCCCGAAGAAGCGGGCGCGCTCCGGACCCGCGGCCAAGGGCCAGGAGCTGATGGCACTGACGAAGGCCGAGCTGTACGAGAAGGCGGCCGCTCCCGGCATCCCGGGCCGCTCGTCCATGAACCACGACCAGCTCGCCGAGGCCCTCGCCCACACGGCCGAGGCCGACGTAAGGCCTGACCTGCCCCGGGGCGGGCCGTCCTACGGAGTGCGGTGGTGGTCAGGCAACCGTCACGCGCAGGACGTACGGCGCGCCCGTGCTGATCGCCTGCGCCTGTTCCCGGAGGTCCGCGTCCGTGAAACCGAGCAGCGCCTCGTCGGCGGCCCGGCGAAGCAGCGGGAGGATCTCGGCGACGGGCCGGCCGCGATGTGCTTCGGCGAGCTCGGCGAAGGCCTTCTGGTAGGGGGCTCCGTACGTGCTCACGCTGTCGGCCAGCAGCCGGTCAAGGTGCTCCCGCTCGACGCTGATCTCGCCCATGGCCTGCTCTTCACGTCCTCAAAGGTCTCGGTCCGGACCCTCGCCTTCGACGCTACGAGGCGGGTCTGACATCGGCCCCAGACCCGGCACGGGGCGCGTTCCGGGTGATGAGGTCCTGGAGGAGCTCCCGGGTGGTTGGCGGCGTCAGTCCCATCGCGTCACAGGGGTCGTGGGTGTCACCGGGCTGCTAGCGCCGCGCGGGGAAGGCCAGGCGGGCGGTGACGGCGCTGAGGCCGAGCAGGCCGAGTCCTGCTCCGGCGGTGAAGGCCGCCACGGTGGTGGCGGAGGCGGCGAACCCGGCGATGACTCCGACCGGGACGAGGCGCGCGGCGAGCGCCCAGCCGCGCTGTCGGTGGGCGGCGAAGTGCCGGGCGAGCACGAGGAACGCGGCGCACAAAGCGAGATAGCCGACGGTGCCACTGAGCATGTGGATCGCGCCGTGTGCGCTGAGTGAGGTGACCCGGTCCTCGGGCGCACCGGCGGGGAATCCGGCTCCCGGGTCGGCGCGGAAGACCCCGGCGAGCAGGAAGGAGGCACCGAACGCGCCGAGCAGACGGGGCGCCCAAGTGCCGCCGGGGCATTGTGCAGGGCTTGGCGTGTCGCGATCGCGCCGCCGGCGACCAGCAGGCCGGTGAGGAGGAAGACGGTGACCTGGATCCAGCCGTAGGTGCCGAGGCTGAGCTGGCTGAGGGCGTTGCGGGTGAAGTCGAAGCCGTCCCGGGTCAGCCCCTGGGCCAGGCCCGCCGCGAGGAAGAGCGGGCCTGCCGCGATGCCGGCAGCCGCCGGCAGCCGGGGAACCGGCCGGGCCGGGCGTATGTCGCGAGCGGCCGGAGGCTCGAGCGTCTGTGTCATCGAGGGGGTCCTTCCTGGTCATGGCTGAGGAGGGCGGCTAGAGGGGATCCACTCGCCGCCGAACACGAAGTGAGCTTGTCTTTTGCAAGCACCCTTTGTCAATGGAACTTTGGGCTAGGATTTGCATCATGGCGACTCGGGAGTACAAGCAGTTCTGCGGCCTGGCCCGCGCGATGGAGATGGTCGGCGAGCGGTGGTCGATGTTGATCGTCCGCGATTTGCTCAACGGACCCCGGCGCTACACGGACCTGCGCAAGGGCCTGCCCGCCATCCCCACCAACATCCTCTCGACTCGCCTGAAGCAACTCGAAGAGGCAGGACTGGTCACCCGCCGTGCACTGCCGCACCCCGAGCGCGCGGTCGTCTACGAGCTCACCGAATACGGTCGGGATCTTGAGCCGGCGCTCATCGCGCTGGGCCGCTGGGGCGCGAGGACGATGACCGAGCCCCGCCCCGGCGAAGCCATCACTGCCGAAGCGGTGGCCATGTCCTTCCGCACCGCCTTCCGACCCGAACAGGCGCAGGGCACCACCGTCGGCTTCGAGGCCCGCATGGGCGAGTTCACCATCCGTCTGCAGATCACCGACGGTTCGCTCGCTGTCGGCCCCGGCATGCACCCCGCACCCGACCTGGTCATCGAACGGCTGTCCGGCCACCCGGTCCGCGAGCTGATGAGCGGCAGCAAGACCCCCGCCGACGTACTTGCCGAAGGCAGCGTGCGTGTGGAAGGCGATCCCGCTCTCCTCGGCCGGTTCGCGGAGATGTTCCGCTTCTGATTGACGCCTCCTCCGACGACGCCGGAAGAAGACCTGTGACCTGGCTCGAACGCACCGTGGAACGCGATGGCGTCCGCCTGTCCTGCCGCGACTGGGGCGGCTCGGGGCCGACCGTTGTCCTCCTGCACGGACTGGCCGGCCACGCAGGCGAATGGGACACCCTCGCCGAGACCCTGAGCCCTCGCTACCGGGTGGTCGCCGTCGACCAGCGCGGCCACGGCGCCAGCGAGCGCTTCCCACATGAAGTGAGCCGCGCCGCGTACATCGCCGACGTCCTCGCCGTCATCGACCAGCTCGACCTGCACCGGCCCGTCCTGGCGGGACAGTCTCTCGGCGGCCACACCGCCATGCTCACCGCCGCCGCACACCCCCACCTCGTACGCGCGCTCATCCTGATCGAAGCCGGCCCCGGCGGCCCGAACCCGGACCTGCAGGCCGAGATCGCTGGATGGCTCGATGCGTGGCCCACACCCTTCCCATCCCGGGAGGTCGCCACCGAGTTCCTCGGCGGCGGCCTGGTCGGCGAGGGATGGGCCGCCGGGCTGGAGGAGCGCGACGGCGGCTGGTGGCCCCGCTTCGACAGAGACGTCATGGTCGCCTCGGTGGCCGAGAACGCCCAACGCTCCTTCTGGGAGGAGTGGGCACGGATCACGTGTCCGGTCCTGACCGTCCTGGGCCAATCCGGCATCATCTCTCTGCGGGAGTCCGAGACCATGCTCCGGCGGCACCCGGGGGCAACGGCCGCGAGCGTGCCCGGCGCAGGCCACGACGTGCACCTGGAGTGCCCCGACGTCCTGCGGCACCTGCTCCAAACGTTCCTCGACGAGGTCGCCGCGCACCCGACGCACACAGGGCCGTGACCACCGAACCATCCGACTCGGGCTCACGTATGCCGACGAAGCAGCAACTCTCATCCTGTCGTTAAAGGACGGCGAGCTCAAGCGGTCAGGGCATCACCGCTGTTCAGGAGGTCAGCGTAGACCTCTGCCGGAGTGCGGTAGCCGTGGGTCTTGCGTGGACGATGGTTGAGCTCGTGGGCGATGGCGTCCAGGTCGGCCTGGCTGAACGCGCGAAGGTCCGCCCCCTTGGAGAGGTACTACCGAAGCAGCCGGTTGGTGTTCTCGTTGGTGCCGCGCTGCCACGGGCTACGCGGTTTGCAGAGATGATCGGCATCCCGGTCTCGGCGGTGATGGTCTGGTACTCGGCTACCTCCCGGCCCCGGTCCCAGGTGAGCGTTCGTCGTAGCTGGGCCGGGATGCCGAGAAGACTCCTGGTGAGGTGTGGAGTGACCTGCTCGGCCTTGATGCCGTCGGGCAGCGCGACGATGGCTGTGTAGCGGCTGGTGCGCTCGACGCGCGTGGCGACGGCCGAGGGCCGGGTGCCCATCACGAGGTCGTCCTCCCAGTGGCCGGGAACCTTGCGGTCCTCGACCTCGGCGGGTCGGGCACTGATGGACACCATGCCGCGGATGATGCCCCGCCCGGTGGGCGGACGAGCGATCTTCGGACGGCGCATGGGCCTGACTGACCGAAGTGGACCGGCTGCTGGCTGGCAAGGCCACCGCCTCCAACGGCAGCCTCACCGCTGCCGCGCTCGCCGCCGAGGCCGGCGTCCACCGCATGCTCTCTACAAGCGGCACGCTGACTTGAAGAACGAGTTCGAAGAACGCGTCCGCACGGAGACCAAGCAGGTCCCGGAGACGGAGAAGCAGCTGCGGGAGATCGTCGCCAAGCTGAAGAAGACCGTCGCGAACCAGAGGGTGGAGATCGACGACCTCCGCCAGCAGGTGACCCGACTCGCCACGGCCGACGCCGTCCTCGTCGACGGACAAGGCACCCCGTCCGCCCCTGAGCCGCCTCCGGCCGATGCCCCGGACAATGTCCTTCCGTTCCGCCCGACCCGCAGCTGACCCCTGCGGATCGCCCAGCCGTTCTCGGCACTGCTCGAACGGACGGCTGAGCACATAAGTCCGTACGCGATGGTGCACGAGGAAGTCGTACGCGCTTGCGGACGTTCGCCGGTACTTTCCTCCCTCGAGGAGGGGGGAAAGTCGTCTCAGGCGGCGATCCCGAGCTCGGTGCGGGTGCGGGTGCGGGTGCGGTGGATGAACTCGCGGACGGCCGGCTCACGCCGCCAGGGGCCGAGGGCGGTGTTGAACTCGCGGACGTAGTCCTTGGCCCGGGAGGACTGGACGCGGGCGAGGATGTCGACGGACCGGTTCCCCAGCTCCAGGCCGTGGTCGAGGTCGCGGGCCTGGAGATGGGCGGTCCCGACGATCGCAAGCCGCATCCCGAGCGGGTGAACACCCCGGACGGCATCGCGGCGGCCCGCTGGTTCCATGCCAGGGCCGCCTTGGGGTTCTTCAGGTCGCGGAAGATCTCGGCGGCGTCCGCCGAGAGGCGGGCATGGTGATAGAAGTCGATCCAGGCGGGCTCGGAGCCGCCGGCGGCATCAGCCTGACTCAGGAGGTCCTCGGAGGCCGAAAGGGCCCGTGAGGCGGCCATGGAGTCCCTCTCGCGGGCATGGGCACGGGCCTCGATCAGCTTGGTGAACCCCAGGACACGCGGGGCGGCCTGGCCCTTCGCGCGTTCGAAGGCGCCCTGGGCCATGTCGACGGCCTCGGAGCCGAAGCCCCGCAGCAGGGACTGCATGGCCATGGTGGTCAGGACATAGCAGCCCAGCTGCACGTCCCCGCCCGCACGGGCCAGGCGGAGGGCCTGGATGAAGTGCCTCAGGGCGACATCGTGCTGCCCGACGTCGAAGGCCGTCCACCCCGCCCGCCTCGACAACTCGGAGGTGACGGAGAACAGGTCGCGGCCGACTTCGTCGGTGAAGGATCCCCGCAGCAGCGGGGCGGCCCTCTCCTGCAGACACACGGTGACGGAGTTCGCCTTCCAGTTCCCTCCGCCGTATTTGGAGTCCCAGCGGCGGGCCTCGTCGGCCGCGTCCCGGAGTTCTTCCAGATCGGCCCGGCCGACCTGCTTCCTGCCGCCGGCCACATCGGCGGCGTCGTCGGCGGGGGTGACCAGCCAGCGGGTCACGGGGGTGCTGAACGCGGACACGGCGAAGCCGGATCCGGTCAGGAAGTCGCGGCGGTTCACGAAACTCCAGAACGACGTGGCCACTCGGACCGCATCAGCACGGTCCCGCGGGAAAGCCAACCCCACCTCCGGGTCCGGTGTCTCCGCATCGCCCATACCGATTTCGCCAAGGGCCACCGGGCGGCCGAGCCGTTCGGAGATCGCCTGGGCGAGGAACGTGGCCGGGGCGGGCACGAGGCGGAGCCGGTCGACAGCCGGGTCGTGCCCGATCGGATCGCCCGGCTCCTGGAAATGCAGCGCCACGGGAACGCCGGCCCGATAGGCGTCCAGCCCCGCGCGGCAGTAGGCGACCATCGGTTCCGGCAGAGCGTCGAACACAAACCAGCCCACGGCGTCGCACACCTTGGGCTCCCTGACGTCCGGCGTTCCGGCCCAGCGCCGGACCTCGAAGAAGAACCCGACCCGCGCGCTCCCGGCCGGCGCCCTGTGGTGGACGGTGACCGCGGCCGTACGTCGTCCGGATCCACCACCAGGCCCGTCTCCTCGTACGTCTCGCGCACGAGCGCGGTGACGACGTCCTCGAAGGGACCGTCGACGTGGCCCGAGGGGAAGTGCCAGTGCCCCGCGGCGTAGACGGTGCCGGCCCGCCGCGACAGCAGCACCTCCGGCCCCTTCTCCCCCTCGCGGACAGCGATCAAGTGCACGTCCACCGGCACCGTGTGCCGCTCGCCGCCGCTCACCGGGCACCTCCCGGCCGGCGGGCGAGCAGGACTTCGAACACCCCGTCCTCGACGAGCCCGTCCTTCGCCGCCGCGTGCTGTTCCAGCAGGGCCCGTGCCTCGGTCTCGAACCGGGGATGCCGGTCGCCGAAGAGGCCAGGGCGGGCGAAGCTGGTGCTGCGCAGGTAGCCGATCACCTTGTCCGGGGTCCACACGCGGCGGAGCGGGAAATGGTGCTCTTCGACGTCGCTGAACGGGGACTCGGCCAGGTCGTCTTCGTACCGGCGGCTCGGCTCCGCGTAGGCCCCGGTGGTTCCGGCGAGGCGTTCGGCGCCGAGGTAGGACCGGATCAGCTCTCGCAGCGCGACGGTCCACGGCGCCGGGTGGGTCCAGAGGCTGCCGTCGCCCATGATCGCCAGGGTGGCGCCGGGGGCGGTGACGCGGTCGCCCATGGCCAGGACGGCCGGGCGGTCCATCCAGTGAAAGGCCCGCGCGCAGGTGACCAGATCAGCCCGGTATCCCTCCTCGGGCGCGGTGAACTCCTCGGCCCGGACGGGATGGAAGCCAGCGGCCCGGCCCGCGAGAAGAGGGCGGAGGGCGAGATCGGCCTGGTGGAGCATGTCCCGGTCGGCATCCACCAGGTCCAGGCGGGCGAGCTGTGGCAGGACAGGCAGCAGGGCGGCAGGCACCTGGCCGGTCCCGGTGCCCAGATCGAGCAGAGCCGGGTGGCGGAGACCGCGCAGGGTGTCGGCGAGCAGGTGGACGACTTCGTCGGGGAGGCCGGGGCGGTGCCGGCCGTAGGCATCCGCCGTGGCGTGGAAGAGGCTCACAGGGCTTTCTCCGTGTGGTGCTCGGTCGGGCAGGCGGCGGGTTGGTGGGGCACCGGCGCGAGCGGAGGCAGGACCCACTTCAGGGCGCGCAGGCCGGTGCCGGAGGTGACGTGCTGCGGCCCGCCGCCTTCCGGCACGGTCACCCGGTACGCATCGGGCCGTCCGGCCAGCACCCAGCGGGCGTACACGTCCTCGAGCTCGGCCCACACGTCCCGGGGCCCGTAGACGCGGACAGTGTCCTCGCCGGGCCCGGCGACCGCCCAGGAGCCCTCGTCGGGGGCGGCGATCGTCATCGTCTCGGCCTGGAAGTCGCGGACCAGCCCGGGCGCCAGATACGCGGCCGCGAGCCAGAAGCCGTACGCGTCGTCCGGCGGCGGCGCGAGCCGGGTCGGGCGCGGCACGCCGGGTTCGGCCTTGATCCGGGACCGCATCGGCGCCACGTCGAGCCACCGGTAGCCGAGCATGGGCCGGTATCCGCGCGGCCGCCCTCGCAGTACTGCCTCGATCTCGCCGGCCCCGGTACGGGTGGCCAGGAGCTGTCCGGGCCAGCTCGGGGTGCGGGTGGTGAGCGTCGTCAGCAGCCGCCCGCCGGGCGCGAGCTGCTCCACCCACGCCGGCGGGACGCAGGGCACGCCGATGCCGGAGTGGATCCGGTCGAACGCTCCTTTCGCCGGGTGCCCGTCGAGAGCATCGCCCTCCACGACCGTCGCGCCCAGACCGATCCGGTCGAGGTTGTACTGGGCGAAGGCGGCCATGCGGCCGTCCCGTTCGACGCCGACGGCGAGGCGGGGGCCGGTGACGGCGGCGGCGAGAGCGAGGGAGACTCCCGGGCCCGGGCCGAGCTCCAGGTACCGCTGCCCAGGCGCCAGTTGCAGCGTCTGGAGCACTTCGACGGTGGCCAGGCCGTAGGTCGACATCGACGTCATGTGCCCGCCGGTCACCGGCCCGCGTACGAGCGCGTCGAGCCGCTCCCCGTCGCGCTGCAACAGGACCGACTCACCGCTGTGGACCAGGTCGAGCCATTCCTCCCGGTCGTCCGGGTGCGCGCCGTCGAGCAGGCGCCACTCGATCGGCTCGACGCCCGGATCGCTCACCCGTACGTACGCGTGGGGAAGCAGCACCTCCCGCGGCACCGACAGCAGCGCCTCGCGCAGCCGGGAATCGGTCAGCACGCCGTCGGCCTCCAGACGCGCCACCATCGCGGCGCGGCGGGCACCTGTCGTGGTGGACAGGTCAGCAGACATGACGGTCCTCTTCCTGACGCGGTGGATAGCAGGGCGTCGGCGCAGCGGGCATGACGGTCAGGCAGCGGGCCCGAGGCGCCTGCGGCAGGTGGGCCCGTGCGCCGGGCGAATGGGCAGCGTAGGCGGCGCCGACCGCCGCGAAGCCGCTCACCGCTCCCACCCCAGCTCGCTGTAGGAGCGGTCGGCCCCGATGCCCTCGATCGCGACACGGGTGTAGGGGACGATCGGCTCCGGCAGGTCCTTCGCGTCCCACCACTCCCAGGCGAGACACCGGTCGGGTTCGCGTACCTCGGGAGTGCCCTCCCAGTGACGAGCGCGGAAGAAGAGCTGAATCCTCGGCCGGGCGCCGGGCCGGTCCACCGTGTGCACCGTGTGGACGAGCTCGAGGTCGGCCGGATCGATGACCAGCCCGGCCTCCTCGAACGCCTCGCGGGCAAGACCGGCGGTCGCCGCCTCCGCCTCCAGGTGTCCGGCAAGGGCGTGCCACGATCCGCCCGCGTACGCCGAATCCGGATGCCGCAGCCCCAGCAGGACCTTGCCCTCGTGCTCCAGGTGGAGGTGGACGCCGACGACGTGCAGCACGGTCCCGGCCGGGGCCTCGCCGGGCACTGGACGAGCAGCCTCCGGGGGCTCTTCCACGGCGGGGTGTCCGGCCGCGTGGCGGCGGATCAGGTCTCCGAGTCCGGGGCTGAGCCGGAGCCGGCCGAGGGTCTCGACGGTGACCCACTTCAGCAGGACACCTTCGCGGAGATCCACCGCCTCGGCATCCCCACTCCAGCGCCCGGCGTAGACGCCGATGGGCACGGCAAATCCGTCGACGCTCGTCGCCTCCTGCACGGCGAACGGCACCAGTTCCGTGGGCTCCAGCCCCGGCACCTCCTCGGCAAGCTCACGTCGCAGTGTCGCCTCGAGGCTGGCATCGTCCCGCGACCGTTTGCCCCCCACGAGGGCCAGGACCCAGGGCTCCCACATGCCCTCCCGGTCATCTCGTAGATGAAGGAGGTACCGGCCAGCTCCGTCGTGGATCAGGGCGTTGGCACTGACGGGCTCCGGGCGCCCGTCGAGGCCGGCCGCCTCGGCGTCCAGGAGCTTGGCCCGCAGCGTCGGGGATCGCACGTCGGCGTACGGGAGCCACTGGGCTCCGGCGACTTCCTCGACCTGCAGAGCGAGCGCAGGCGGGTGCTCGGCGGTGAGGTAGAACGCGAAGCGGACATCGAAGTGCTGGTGAGCGGGCTCGCCCTTGGCCGGGTTGGCGTCGATGTCATGCACGTCCACGTCAATCGGCTCGTCGAGGAACTGCGGGGTCAGGCACAGGTCGCCGGGGCGCAGACCGGCCTCTTCGCACACCTCGCGCACGGCCGCGGCCAGGAGCGTGCGGTCACCCGCCTCAACGTGGCCGCCGGGGCAAAGGAGCAGCCCTGTCACCCGATGGCCGAGGTGGAGCACCCGGCGGTCGCGGTCGATGACCACGGCGCTGCAGGTGACGTGGCCGGGCAGTGTGGCGCGGCTGGACGGCTCCTCGGTGCCGTCGAGGACGGCCAGCAGCCCTTCCAGGGAGTCTCGTTCCTCGGCATGTCGGCTGAGGTAGGTCTCGATGGTCGCGCGGATTTCAGAGCGGGAGGGCGGCACGTGATCACCTCGGGACGTGGGGGACGGGATGTACGGGCGGGGAGGGAGGGGCGCGCCTGGCGTCGGGTCCGCTGATGACGGCTCCGGGCCGGGGGCCGTGTGCAGGTGGATGCTCACGGGCCACCGTCCGAGGAGCGGTCGTGCCGCACATCCACGGCGACTGCGGGATGGGGGACGGTCGGCCCCGCCGGTGGCGCAGGTGTGACGGCCTCGGCTGAAGGAGAAGCCATGGCGGGAGCACTGGGCATGTCCAGCAGACTGCGCAGCGGGGAGCGGTAGAGAACCATGAGGGGGACGAGGAGGAGGCAGGTGCCGGCGACCAGAGCGGGGCGCACGCCGATCCAGGTGCCGAGCCCGCCGGCGAGGAGCGCGGCCACCGGCCGTGCACCGGAGGTGAGCCAGGTACTCACGGCCTGCATCCGGGCCTGCATGCCGTCGGCGGTGACGACCTGGCGAATGGTGCGCTGGGTCGTCCCCGCGGCCGCGGCACAGGCCAGCTGAAGAAACAGCGCACCACCGATGGCGAACTGCCAGACCAGGCCCGGGGAGGCGAGGAGCAGAGGGATCTGGGTGATCGGAGTGATCGCGAGCGCGGCGAGCATCATCGGCCCGGGCCCGTACCGCGCCGCGAGCGAGGGCGCGGCCAGAGCCCCGGCCGCCGCGCCCAGGGCTCCGATGCCCAGGGCCACGCCGAAGGCGGTCGCGCCCATCGCGATTGACCGGAGCAGGTACAGCGCCCACAAGGTATTGAGGAGCGCCAGGGCGAACGACGTCGTCGCGTTGACGAGGGTGAGTGTGCGCAGCCGGTGGTCGCCGTTCACGTAGCGCAGGCCCTCGCCGATCTCGGTGTGCAGCCGGCGGCCTTCCGCTGCCGGCCGGGGGCTTTCGGGGGCCTGGATGCGGGCGGTGCACCAGGCGCTGACGAGGTAGGACAGGACATCCCCGAGAAGCGCCCGGGCCGGGCCGAGGAGCGCGGTCAGGGCGGCGCCGAGGTTGCTGCCCGCGGTGGCGGCGACCGCGAAGAGGCCGCCGATGCGGCTGTTGCTCCGCTGGAGCAGGGACCGGTCGACGAGGCTGGGCAGGAGACTGATCGCGGCGGCATCGTGCAGCACGCCCGCCGCGCCTTGCACGGCCGCGACCACCATCAGCTGGGTCAGGGAAAGCCGGTCCAGCGCGGCCGCCACCGGCACGCTGGCCAGCGCGGCGGCGCTGACCAGGTCGCCGGTGATCATCTGCTTCCGCTTGGAGTGGCGGTCGGCGAGGGCCCCGGCGTGCAAGGCCAGCAGTGCGGGCGGCAGTTGGCCCAGGAACGTCAGCCAGGCGACTTCGGCGGTGGTGGCGTCCAGTTCGAGTGCGGCCAGCACGGGGATCACCATGGTGCTGATCGAGCTGCCGGTCACGCTGGCTGCCTGCCCGGTCAGGTAGCGGCGGAAGTTGCGGTGCCGCCACAGCGACGGCCGGGTGCCGGGAGAGGAGGGGTCAGTGGAGGAGGTCATGGAGCACCTCCTCGGCTTCCGTCAGGCGCTCGCACAGCTCGGCCATGGCCGCCTGCCGGTTGCGGCCGTACGCTTCGAGTTCGGGGGTGACGGCGGCCGGGTCGTCGACGGCCTCGGACAGGGGGTACACCGAGCAGGCCAGGTACCCGGCGGCGAGGCGGGGCACGGCGAGGAGTTCTTCGGCCGGCAGTGCCGGGTTGGCTGCCCGGTATGCGGCGACAGCTTCGGCCAGGCCGGTGGGCCACTGCGGCTGCGCCAGGACGGTGCGTGGGTCCAGGACGATCCGCCCGAGCTCCCAGGCGGGGCTGCGGTGACCGGGCGGCCGGAAGTCGATCAATGCCGCCACCTGTTGTCCGCGCAGGAGCAGGTTGGGCGAGGCCAGGTCGCCGTGGACGGTCTGCACCGTCAACGTCGTCGGCAGCCCTTTGGCCATGGCGGCCACGGCAGGCAGCGCGTCGAGCCGCCGGGCGGCGGTCTCCCGTGCCCAGGCGGGAAACCCCGAGGTGGGCGGCCTCTTGGCGAAGAGGGCGAGCAGCCGGTCAAGGCGCTGCCGGGCCCGTTTCACATCGCAGACTTCCCGGGCGGGCAGACGGCGCGGAGGTCCGGCCGGGTGCCGTGCCAGGGTCCGGTGCAGGCGTCCGACGGTCTCGCCCACCGCGGCCCACCGGTCGCCGGACAGGCCACCCTCCGCTGTCTCTGTGTCCTCGACGTACGCCGCGACCGACACCGCCATGCCGCCGGCGGCCGCGATGAGGTCACCTTCCAGGGTCTTGCGCACTACCGGGACCGGGATCCGTCCGAGCCGCGCGAACTCGCCGAGCTCGAGCGCCCGGCGCTCCGCGTCCAGATCGGTGCCCGCCGGGTAGGCCTTCACGAACCACCGGGCTTCGTCGCTGTCCCGGGCCAGGTAGTTGCGGGTCGCGGTCCCCGCAGGACCGTCGCCGACCACGGTCGGGACGATCCGGTAGAACAGCGTCAGGATCCCCGCCACGACCATCGCGTCCGATCCTGCGCCGTTCATCGCCGCGCCCCCGACCGGCCGGAGGGAGGCAGCAGCTGGCGCAGTGCTCGGGCATCCGCCTGCAGCTGCTCCTCGTCCTGCGGTCCCAGATCGAGCGCGTCGAAGGGCAGCGGGCCGCCCGGCGCCGGGTCCGCTCCGGCTTCACGTCGCGGAACGCAGTGCCAGTGCGCGTGCGGGATCTGATTCCCCAGCAGCAGATAGTTCATCTTCAGCGGCTCGTAGAGCGCCTCCACCGCGCGGCCCAGGGCGAGGACGTCGCGCCAGAACGCGGCCGCCTCCCCCTCGTCCAGCTCGGTGGGCTCGGCGACATGACGCCCGCTGTAGATCACGACGGCGTACCCGCGGACCTGGCCGCTGCGCCACAGGTAGGCGTTGCTGACCTCCCCGCGCCGGAGAAGGAGGCCCCAGCCGATGTCCTCGCCGTCGAAGTCGTTCTGGCACATCGGGCAGCCGGCGCCGACCCGGTGCGCGGTGAAGTCCGCCGGCCGGGCGCTGCCGGCTGGCGAGTGCGCGGACTGGGCCTGAGGGGGGCCGGGGATCATGCTGCCTCACCGGTGGTGCGCTGCTGGAGTTCCCACAGGGAGCGGAACAGCCCCGGCTCGCGGGTGAGCTCCTCGTAGGAGCCTTCCTGGACGATGCGTCCCTCATCGAGAACGATGATCTTGTCCGCGATGGCGACGTTGGCGAGCCGGTGCGTGATCAGCAGGATCGCCCGGTCCTTGGCCAGGTCGCGCAGCCCGGTGAAGATGCGATGCTCGGCCCGCGCGTCCAGCGCAGCGGTGGGCTCGTCCATCACGAGCAGAGCCGCCTGCCGGTGAAACGCCCTGGTGAGCACGACACGCTGCCACTGGCCCCCGGACAGCTGCTGGCCGCCGAACCACTCGGACGTCAGCAGGGTGTCCAGACCGGACCGCAGATGGGGCAGCATGTCCGTCGCCCCGGAGGCCTCGCACGCGGCGAGCACCGCGGCGTCTGCGGTATCCCCCTGCCCGAACGTGATGTTGTCCCGCATGCTCAACGGCAGGTAGGTGTACTTCTGCGGCACAAGGGCGACATGCTTCCACGCCTCCCACGGGTCCATCTCAGCCGTAGCCACGTGGTCCCAGGCCACCGCACCTGCCGTGGGCAGCAGCAGACCGCAGATCAGCCGCGACAGGGTCGACTTGCCCGACCCGTTCTCACCGACCAGCGCAATGATCTCCCCGCGCCGCACCTGGAGGGAGACGCCGCTGAGACTGTCCCTCGGGGCGCCGTCGTACCGGTAGGTGACGTCGCGGACCTCGAACCGCTCCGGCGGAGCGGACAGCATCTTGGTACCGCGGGAAGCGGTCATGGCCTGCCCGTGGGCGTTGTCGAGGAAGTTCTGCCAGTCCTGCACGTACCAGCCGGTGCGCACCAGTCGGGCCCCGCCGTTGATGATGCCGCGCACGGAACCGGTCGCCGTCTGCAGTGCGAAGACCGCGCCGCCTCCGGCCGCGAGGCTCATGCGGCCGGAAGCCAGGAGCCACAGCAGCGCGGCCCACACTGCGGCCGCCGCCACTCCGCCGGCGACCGCGCCGGCCAGCCCCATCCACGCGCCGGTGTTCGCGGCCTTGCGCTCCGCGGCGTTGACCGAGGCGGCGAGGCGCCGGTACCGGTCGGTGAGGAAGGGCCCGGCAAGGCAGGCTCGCATCTCCTCGCTGGACTCCATGTACGCCATGTGCCAGCGCAGCTTGTGCAGCATGCGGCGGCGCCCGGAGGTCTCGAGGCCCGCCAGGTACACCACCCGGGCGGCCCGCACGTACGCGGCGGCCTGTGGCAGGCAGGCCAGGAGGAGCAGAGGAAGGAGCACCGGGTGCAGCACGGCGAGAACGGTCGCGCCGGCGGCGAGCGTAGCCGTGGCCGCCAACACGTCCTGTGCCTCGTCCACCAGGTCCGGAGTGACCTGGGCACCGCGGTCGGCGATGTCGTAGAAGTCGTTGTAGCCGGGCTTGTTGTTCGCCGCCAGCTCCGCGCCGAGCGCGGCCTCGATCATCGTCAGCTCCGCCGCCCGGGCCAGCACCGGCCGCAGCCGCCCGGTCAGCCACGTCACCGTGATCCCCAGGAGCGCCCGCAGCCCGGTGGCCGCGGCGACGACCGCCAGCTGTGGCGCCGCCTCCCACAGGCGGTCGGTGATGTCGCCCGACGAGATCAGCGCGGTGATCGACCCCGTCACGGCGAGCAGCCCCAGCGCGGCGAGCACGCCGGTGCCGATCTGGCACGCGAGCAGTCCGGCCGTCGCGCCTCGGTCCACCTGCCAGGCCATCTTCAGTGACCGCAGAACCAGTGCGGGCAGCCGTCGCGCCATGGTGCCGGTGGTCAGCTGGGCCCCAGCCTGATGCCTCGATTCGTCCCGGTAGAGAAAATCCTCGTTCTGGGCTCTGCTCGTCTCGTCCGGGGCACCCGCCTCTGGTGTGCCGGTATCCGGCTGGTCCTGTGTGCTGGCCGAGGTCAACGTGGCCCCCTGACGGTCGCTGCGGCTGGGTCGTGAAGCTCAACGACCCGACATGGATTTCGAACACCTGTGTTTCAGTCGAGCTGGGAACCCCGGAATAGAGCGCGCGGCGGAGACTGCGGGATGCACCGACCCTTGGCGTCTACGTGTGCAGAGGCTTCGTGCAGTTGGCCGAAACGCCGAGGCTCGTGTCGGGGTCCGCATGTCGAGCGGCCCGGCAGGACATCGGTTGTTCGGCCGGCCAGCCGGGCGGGGTCACATGCGGGCGATGTCGAGGGTGACGATGACCGGGAGGCGATCGCTCAGCTGCTGGGTGACGGTGTCGTCGAGTACCTCCTAGGAGTGCAGCGACGGGACGAGCGTGGGAAAGAGCAGGACATGGTCGGCTCGGTGGTCCCACTACTGCTCCGGACACAGGTGGCCCGCGGTGCGTGGGATGGGCTGATCGAGGGGGACGGGCGGGTCGACGAATCCGGCGTGCATGAGCGCGCGCGGATCGCCCGGGCTTCGCTTTTTCCCGAGTGACGAGGCATGCCAGCAGGAGTGGAGCGACAACTCACCGTGTGTGGTCCCGGGGGCGTATCGGCTCCAGGTTCCGCCGGCCTCGGTGACCAGGCGGGTGGCGGTCTTGTCGTGATAGCCGAGTGCCTTCGCGATGACGGGGGCCGGGGCTTGCAGGACGATCTGACGGATCGCGGAGATCCTGCTGCGCTGCGGAGGAACGCCGATCTCACGCAGATGGACTTGCAGGCTGACCGGGTTCATGGGGCTGTCCGGGCTGACGGCCGGGGAAGAGCCACTGTGAGCTCCTGCCGCTGGCGTAGGGCAGGTGCTGACGGGACTGCATGTAGGCCCGCATCAGTTCGGCGACGGGCTTCCGGCAGCGGGGACGGCGGGTCTCCCAGCCGGACGGTGACGACGGTCTCGTCGTCGATGGGGAGGCGGACGATGCGGCTGACGGGTTGCGCATAGAGGAGAACGAGGGCGGCGGCGACATCGACAGTGACCGCTATAAATCCTATTATACGAGGATTTGCACGAGAGCTTTCCGGGTGAGGCATTTGGAAGCTCGTGACACCCCGACGGCGCGTCACCTCGATGTGAGCCTGTGTCCGAATCGCCGGAATCTCTGAAAGTGCCTGAAAACAGGCCCCTGCCCGCATAGAGTCCCAGTTCAGGAAGCCTGCTCCCCGCACCCGCGGGGATGAACCCCGCCGGGGGTCGCTGCGCTTTCGACGTAGGGTCTGCTCCCCGCACCCGCGGGGATGAACCCCATTTCCATACCCGCTCGGCAGGCGGGATGTGCTGCTCCCCGCACCCGCGGGGATGAACCCGGTGCGGGATCGGTGTCGGGCAGCTGCGTCACCTGCTCCCCGCACCCGCGGGGATGAACCCGTCTTGGGCTGCCACGCGTCGATGCAGCGGATCTGCTCCCCGCACCCGCGGGGATGAACCCGAGACCGGGATCGACGACCTCGACGCGGAGCACTGCTCCCCGCACCCGCGGGGATGAACCCCAGTCCATCCACTCCGGTGCGGGGGTGGCGGTGCTGCTCCCCGCACCCGCGGGGATGAACCCCGGTGAGGTCAACAGAGGCCGCCAGCGGCCGGCTCGAGTTCTCGTCAACGTAGCCAGCCGGCCAGTTTCGGGAGGGGGCTTGGGTTTCAGCCGCCGCTGTCGAGGACGGAAACCAGGGCGGCGCGTAGCTGTTCGTCCTCGCGGATCATCGCGTCGTCGGACCCGGAGACGACCAGGCGGCGGTCCCCGGTGATGAGCGCGGCCAGCCGATCGTGCTGCTCCGGGGTCAGGGCGGCGGCGCCGAGTGCCCGCAGGGCGTCGCAGGCGCCCTTGAGGTCGGCGCGGCTCTCCGCTGAGTGCAGCGCGGCCTCGGCGAGCCGGCTGCGGTCGAGGCTGGCCGGATCGGCGACGGCGAGCAGTCCGAGGACGGCCGAGGGTGCTTGGGCGGGGTCGCCGAGGAGGGTGTGGAGCCGGGGGGTCAGCGGGCGCCCGGCCGGGCCGAGGGCGGCGATCTCGCGGGCGGCGCGGGCGGTCGTCCAGTGGAACCACTGCCGGCCCTCGCTCCTGTCGAAGACCGAGGCCAGCACTGGGACGACCTCGGCCGCCTCGCCGGTGATCCGCCACAATGCGAGCGCCAGGGCCAGGTCGGTGTCCACCTCTGGCGTGGTGTCGCGGTCGATGGTGCGGCCCAGCGCCGACCGCAGGGCCGGGATGAGGCGGGTGGCCGCCGGGCCGAGGCCGGCCAAGGCGCGGGCGCCCTCGGCACCTCCGCGGACACCGGTGGCGAGCGCCACCTCGGCGGCGGCGAACAGCGGCCCGGTCTCGCCGGTCAGCTCGTGCAGTGCCTGCGCCACGAACAACTGCCCGGCGGCGGCCCGCAGGGCGGCGGCGGCCCGCTCGCGCTGCTCCGGCCCTATGCCGACGGCGACGGAGGTGATCGCGGTGGCCGCGTACTGGAATCGGGGCAGGACGGCACAGAGTTCGGGCAGTGCCTCGACGGCCTGAGGACCCCATTGCCGCAGCAGGTGCACCAGACCGGCGGTGTCGTTGTGGTCTGCGGTCGTCGAGCAACCGCAGTCCTTGCGCCCCTCGGGGCGCTCCTGCGCCTTGGCGGCCAGGCGAGCGCGGACCGCGGCGAACAGTTCCGGGTCGAACGGGAAGAACGAATCGGCCGGGGCGTGGGAGCCGGCGGCGCACCGCATGGCGCGCGGGCGTCGGCCGAGGGCCCGGGCCAGCAGCGGGGCGGCGGCCCGCGGCGCCACCAGGACGAGCGCGGCGAGGGCCTGGTCGGCCGCCTCGTCGTCCGGCTGCGCGGCGAGTTCGGCGAGGAGGGGCGCGGCCTCGGCGGCGGCCGGGCCGATCTTGCCCAGCAGCCGGGCGGCCGCCCAGTCAGCGGCGAGCGGCGCGATGGCGGGGATCAGCCGCTGCGGGGTGCTGCGGGACAGGGTGCAGGCGCGGTCGGCCGCCCACAGGGCCTCCGCCCGCACCTCGGGGCGCTCGTCACGCAGCGCGGCGTCGAGCAGCGAGAGGGCACTCTCGCGGTCGGCGTCGGTGTCCCGCCCCAGCAGGTTCTCGACGATGGCGCTCAGCGGCTCCCGGTGCTCGTCCGCGTAGCTGGACTTGGCTGTATCGCGGGCGGGCAGCAGGCCGAGCACGGCGTCGTGGTGCGCGGCGAGCCACGGCTCTTCGGCGTCGAGTGCGGCGAACACGGCGGCCAGGCGCAGGGGCGCGGGCGTGTCCGGGCCGAGCAGGGCGCGGGCCGTGACGAGGGCGCCCGCGCGGTCCAGCCGGCTGTACGCGGTGAGGAGTTCGGCCCGGACGACGGGCTCGGTCTCGGCGGCCAGGCGGGCCCGGACGGCGGGCAGGGCGGTGTGGGTGTCCCGGGTGTGGCCGACCGTCCAGCTCGCCGCTTGCCGGGCGGCGGCGTCCGCATCGGCCATCAGCGGTATGAGCAGCGGCAGCTGGGCGGTTACGGCGGCCCGGACGGCGCCCGGCTCGATGTCGTACTCGTCCTCGCTCTCGGCGAGGCAGCCGAGCAGCCGGAGCGCGTCGACGGTCTGCCGGCCGGAGGCGGCGATGCGGGCGAGGTAGGGGGCGGCGTCGATGCTGGCCGCGTACACGGTGCCCTGGTGCACGATCGAGCTGTACAACTCCTCCAGTGCCTCCTCGGCGTCCTCACCGCCCTCGGCGAAGGCGCGCAACAATCCGGGCAGGTCCTCGGCGGGGCCGTGGGCGTGGTTGACGGTGGCCCAGGAGTGGGCGTCGAGCCCGGCGAGGGCAGTGGGGAGCTCCATGGCTGTGATCTTCGCAGGGGCCTCTGACAATCCGCCGAGATGCGGTGAGGCAGGCGGGCCTCCGGCCGTTCGTGGAAGCGGCGCCGGGCCCAGACGGGTTCGAGGTCGTGCCAGAGGTCGGTGCGGTGCCGAGCTCGCCGCCCTGCAAGGCGGCCGAATCGAGGCGAGCAGTCGTGAGTGGGTGACATCGGTCGCCTCGGGCCGGGTGCGGCCAGCCGTAAGCTTGCCGTTTAACCTCGGCGCCAGATGAGCCGGGTGAGTGTCTCTGTGGGCTGGCAGAGCCATGCAAGAAACGGGCTCATGACCAGGAACCAGTGGACACTGATTCGGCCCTGCTCCTTGTCCAGGATCGCTGGGGCCTCATCCCGGTAGACGTAGCGGAGGTAGCGACGGCGGATCGGCGCTCCAGCCATCAGCAGCACTGGCGAGGCGACAAGGATGGCCAACGGGACCAGGACTCTCGCGGCGGTGAGCTTCGTCTTCTCCTCATATCGCATGCGCTCAGCCTGTCGTCTAACCTCAACTCCTTGAAGGGGTGGGTATGGATCAGGCGGTCTTCGAGTCCATCAGGTACTCAGCTGGGTGCCAGGACTGCGGTGCGGAGTTGGAGTGCTGGGGCGTCCAAGCCCTGGTCCACGGCTCCTTGCGATGGGACATGGAGTCCAGGTGTTCAGCCTGCGGGTTTGCGATAGCTGACTGCGGCGGTGATCTGCCTTCCGAACTACGGGGGCGGCTGCTCTCCGAGCGGGGACCAGCCCGCCTCCAGATGGATCCATCAGCGAGGAACGCTGCGATCATGCGGGTTCTGCGGGCAGAACTTGGCATGGGTCTCGTGGAAGTCAAGACCCTGCTGAGCGAGGTCTTGGCGGGAGCCCACTCAGGCACGATGCCTGAGATGGAGTTCCTGGCCCGCAAGCTGCGCGCGTCTGGCGTCGATGCTGTTGCCGCTCGGCCGTACAGGCCCTGAGCTGGCCATTCAGCTGATTCTCCGGGGTTCGTGCCGACCTTGTGGTGTGCTGGGCGGGCATATGCCTCGCCCGTGGCGAGGACGCGTCCGACTTCGTAGCACAGCTCGGGGGCCTCGTTCGTTGCGCTTCACGACCATCACCCGATCGGTGGCCAACTCGAATAAGCTCACTGTTCCGGCCGCCTGTCTCCTCGGCCCTGATGCACGGGGCGTGAACGGACTGAACGATCATTATGTGATGGATACGGGTATGTGGCCGGTGCTGCCGGATGTCGAGCGGGATCAGTGGGAGTACCTCCCTGGGCGGACCCTGGGGCCGCTGCGCTTCAACATGAACCAGGAAGAGGTCATCGCGGCCCTTACCGCAGACGGCTTCACCACCGGGCCTGACGGATACGGCCCAGGGCGGGACGCCGTGCGCTTTTCCAAGGAAGACGCCCTCACGAGCCAGGCGGCGGTGGAGTGCTACTTCCATGCGGACCGAGAGCTGGCCTATGTCCTTGTCGACGGGCGCCTCGGCCCTCAGGTGACCTGCGATGGGATCCGGCTCATCGGACGTGTGCCGTCGCAGCTCGCGCAGGAGATGGAAACCCACGCGATCAAGCACGACACCGGCTTGCGGTTCAGTCCCACTGGCGACCTCTTCTGCGATGGCTTCCAACTCGAAGTCGGCGCCCAGCGCGCCGGCGACAGCGTAGTGTCCTGGGCCCTGTTCTTCGTCGCGGGAGATGACCACTCCGTCACACGTGACGCCGCACCCGAAGCGGTATGGCACCGCTGGTAGACGCCACCACGCTCACCTCACCACCTCAAGCACCTTCGCGGGAGGCGGAGGACGGATATCGCGAAACTGGCTCCGAGGCCGGTCAGCCCCCTACGACTTCACGAGTTCAACCTCAGTAATCGATTAGCGGACCTCCCCGACATCCCAGCCGACGTCGGCGACGCTGCGGGTGGTCGGTCACTGGTTCGATCGTCACGCCGACCCGCCTTCCGGCACTGCCGCAGTAAACGCGTACACCTCGCCCCGGCCGCCGGAATGGTCCGCCGCAGGTCGCGGTAATCACGGTCGGGGCTCTGCCGCAGTAAATCCGGAATCTACTGCGGTAGTTCTTCCGGGCCCTGCTGGGCGGCTGCGATGAGCTGGGCGGCCAGATTCTTGAGCGCCTGCCGTAGTTCGCCGGGATGGTGGATGGTGAAGGGCCATTCCAGGGAGGCGAGCATGTGGGCCATGCCGTCCAGCCGTTCTGCCCGTGCGTGCATCAGGACGCCGGTGGGCTGGGCGGTGAGGGTCACCGCTGAGCGAGGCAGTCGGCGGGCGATCTCATCGAGGGGGCCGTGGATCGTCACCTCGACCTGCCAGCGGTAGGGCCCCTGGGCGAGGGTCGAGGTCAGGTGGGCGACGGGGTTGAAACCGTCGGGTGCGGTGAAGCTGTGGGCCCGGGGGGTGACGGAGGTGATGCGGTCGATGCGGAAGGTGCGCAGGCTGTCGCGGAGGTGGTCGTGGCCGACGACGTACCAGCGGCCGGTGTGGAAGACCACGCCGTAGGGGTCGATGTCGCGTTCGGTGTGTTCCTGGCGCCAGGACTGGTGGCTGATGGCGACGGTCGTGCGGGCGCGGGAGGCCTGGGCCAGTGCCAGCAGGACGCCGGTTCCGGGTGCCTGACCGATTACGGCGTTGGCGGTGAACGACAGGGTCTCCCGCATGGCGGCGAGCGGTTCGCGCAGAGCGTGCGGAAGCACCCGTTCGATCTTGGCCAGGGCACCGGCACTGGCCGGCGCGGCGGTGCCCATGCCCAGACGTTCTGCCGCGAGCAGGCCAAGGACGACGGCGAGGGCCTCGTCATTGGTGAGGACCAGAGGTGGCATCCGGTAGCCGCGGGCCAGCCGGTAGCCGCCGTAGCGGCCGCGTTCGGCCTCCACGGGGATGCCCAGTTCCCGCAGATGGGCGGTGTACCGGCGCACCGTGCGCACGTCGGTGTCCAGCCGGTCGGCCAGCTCCGTCCCGGTGAGCCGGGCGTTGGACTGGAGGAGTTCCAGCAGGGTCAGCACACGGGTCAGGGGATGCGACATGGATCACTCGGCATTTCAGGGCGGATTCTGTCCTGTATCGACTTTACGCTCCCCGCAGCACCTACTTCAGGGAGATCACATGGCCACCTTCGTACTCGTTCCCGGCGCCTGGCTCGGGGCATGGGCCTGGGAAGACACCGCCCGCGCTCTGCGGGAGCGCGGCCACACGGCGCTGCCGCTGACCCTGACCGGCCTGGCCGAACACGCCGACCAGGCCGGACCCCAGACAGACCTGGACACGCACATCGCGGACATCACGGGATTCGTCGAGCGGAACGGTCTGCGCGACGTCACGCTGGTCGCCCACAGCTACGCGGCTGCCCCGGTAACCGGGGCAGCCGGACGTCTCGGCGACCGGCTGGAGCGCGTGGTGTACGTGGACAGCGCCCCGTTCGCGGCAGGCATGTGCATGCTCGACCTCATGCCACCGCAGGCAGCGGACCAGCTGCGCCAGCAGGTCGACGCTTCTGGCGACGCGTGGCGGCTACCGATGCCGCCGTTTGAGGTCCTGGGCTTGTCCAGCAGCCTCGACGGGCTCGATGACGGCCAGCGGAACGTTCTGCGCGCGCGTGCCACCCCTCAGCCGTTCGGCACCTTCACCCAGCGTCTCGCCGGCCCGGCCGAGCCCGGTCCCGGTGTGGACCGTGTCCTGATCGCGTGCAATGACTTCACGGGGCTGCTGGATGCCGGGGTGCCGATGCTGGCCTACCTGAACCAGCCGCCGTGGCGGCGCTTCGACCTGCCCACCGGGCACTGGCCGATGCTGTCCGCGCCCGCCGAACTCGCCCGTGTCCTCGACAAGGCCGTCTCCTGACCGCGTCGGCCGAGAGGCGCAGCCCGATGCCTGACCACGAGAGCATCCGCCGGTTGCGGGCCTGTGCGCAGGCCCTGGCCGGCGGAGCATGCGAGGCCTCTGCCGAGGCGGTCGTCCGACGGGTCTTCGCCATCCAGGCCCAGGACGCCGCGGCCGCCGACCTGGGCATCCGGGTACGCGGCCGGGACATCACCGCCCAGGCCATCCGCACGGCCTACGAGAAAGAGCGGAGTATCGTCCGCAACTGGTACATGCGCGGCACCCTGCACACCATCCCCAGCGACGACGCCCGCTGGGTGCTGCAGTTGCTGTCCCCGCGGATCCTCGCCGCGACCAGCCGCCGCTACCAGCAGCTGAGCCTGGACGACGATCTGCGCCAGCGCGCCGACCATCTCATCCGGCGTGCCCTTGCCGCGCACGGCCCACTCACCCGGGCCGAGCTGACCGAGCGCCTCACCGCCCTCGGTGTTCCGCCGGACGGGCAGGTGCCCTTCTACCTGATCCGCCACGCGGCACTCACCGGCATCCTCTGCCATGGTCCGCAGCGCGCCGGTGAGGCCACGTATGTGCTGCTCGACGACTGGCTGCCCTCCACCGGGCGCTTCCGGTGGGAGGGCGGTGACGCTCTCGCCGAGCTGGCCCGCCGGTACCTGGGCGCACACGCCCCCGCCACCTTGGAGGACTTCGCCGCCTGGTCCGGACTGCCGATCACCTGGGCCCGCAGGGCCTGGAAAACGCTGGCGGAATCCGGCGTGATCACCGAGTACGGCGCATGGACCATGCTCGCCGGGCAGGTGAAAGAACTCCCACGCGCGCCTGACACCCCGGACGTTCGCATGCTGCCCGCTTACGACAACTACCTGATCGGCTACCGCACCCGCGAGGCGTCCGTCCCCGCTCTCCACCAGGCCCGCGTCTGGCCAGGAGGCGGCCTCATCCGCCCCACCGTCATCGCCGACGGCCTGGCCATCGCCACCTGGACCCGTGGCCCCGGCTCGCGCTCCATCCAGGTGGATGCCTTCGAACCTGTCCCGCCTCAGATCGAGCAGGGCATCGACATGGAAAAGGAGGCCATCGTCGGCTTCCTGCGGCCCACCACGTAGCCGACCCGCATCCCGATCCAAAAAGGGCGGCCGCATGGGCGAGAGCGTGGGGGTCAAGCAGCCTGACCGAGGCCGGCGGCGGTCAGACCCTGCTCACGCAGCGGGGTGAAGTCGACGTCAAGCTTCGGGTCGTACGCTTCCGGCTGGATGCCGACTTCGTGGGTGCTGTACTCGCCGAACCGGTTGATGTGTTCGGTCAGATACGGCGAGATGTGGGCCAGGTCCTCGGGGTCGCTCTCCCAGCCTTCTTCCAGCAGCTGGCGGACGATCTCCGCGATATCCAGGGCGTTGTGGAAGATCACCGCGTTCGTGAGCAGGGCGTTGAACTTCATCGCCTTCTCCTGCTCTACGGGGTCGTTGTCGGCGATGACGCCGCGGTTGCCGAAGCCGACCCACTGGGAAAACCGGTTGAACGACTCCACCTTGTTCGTCGCCGCGGTCACCCGCCGCCGCAACCGCGCATCGGAGAGGTAGCGCAGCAGCTGGACGGCACCGCCGTCGACGCCTTCCTGTCCGCCATCCCCGGCAGGTGGCCACTGCGCTCGATGATGCGCACCGCGCGGTCCACGGCAGCGAGGTCGCCGTTCCGGATCGCGGAGCGGTAGACACCGAAGAACAGCTGCTCCAGCCGTTCTGCCATGAACAATCAGGAGGCTGCCGCTCGGCGGCTCGGCGCCGCGCCGGTACGCCTCGATCCCGTACCCCTGCGGGTAGGCGATGCCGTTGCTGCTGATCGCGGGATCCGCAGCGAGCTTGCGGCCGGTGGTCAGCCAGTCGACTCTGCCGAGCTTGAGGTCGATGGCATCGGTACGCCGCTGGGTAATGGCGGCCCGTGCGGCCCGGTTGGGGCGGCCCATGTGCGCAGCTCCTCGAAACCCCCGCGCCGCCCTTCCGTGATCCTGTATCGGAGGGCGGCGGCGGGGCTGCGAGCTGCTAGCGGGCGAGCGTCCACTTCGTGAGGCGGTCCACGATTTCCAGGACCGACCTGCGCGCGCCGGCGGAGATGAACGCGAAGGCGAAGAACGACGGGACGAGGGCGATCACCACGACCAGGGCGGGCAGCAGGCGCACGACGATGGTGCAGAAGTCCAGCACGGAGCGGAGGGTCCGGGCCTGGGACAGGAGCTCGATCAAACGGTCCAGCAAGGTGCACTCCTCGGATACGCGAGCGGGGTCACCTGGTGTCCCGGCTGAGGGCATACGTCTCCCTCGGTCGGTGCCCCTGGTAGGGCAACCAAGTGGATGTAGAACCCCGCTGGCCCGCGTTTTACGAGTCAGCGGCAGGTTCGGTACCTGCTGCGCATCTGTGCTCTCCCTGCGCCAAACCTTGCGACGTCGGACAGTAGTCCGCGGCCAGCGAATTTACCGGCCACCGAACTGCCATTCAAGAGCAGATATCAGTCACGCTGTCTCGAAATGTTCGGAACGAATCCCCGAAGGTCAGCTGTGTCGGGCCAGGCTGCTCCTCCAGCTTCGATGCTGCACCCGGCGCCCCAGGGACGTTGCGGTTCTGCTTCAGCCACCATCCGAACTGCCAGTTTCGGCAGGTCCGGAACAGTCGGGCGCCTGCCGGAGCGGTTCACCCGCGGGATGGAGTGCGCCCCATCCGGTGACCGGCCGCGCGTTCCGCCCCCAGCCACGGCACGCGAGTGGCTGGAGTCCCGGACCGATGTGTCCGGAGTCGAAGGCGTTTTGCAGCCAGGGTTTGTTATTGACCGATTGACCACTATGTTGCCGGTCTGCGGCTCTACCTCTCACGACCGACTCTGTTCCACAGCCCTGCGCAGATCACGCCGAATCCTGTAGCAACGCCTTGGGTTCGGTCTCTACAGTCACCGCATGGCCACCGAGGACGAAGATCCAAGCCAGCGCGACATCACTGCGATGCTCGAAGGGCAGACCAGTGCCTGCAAGGCAGCGCGCGACGCCATCGCGGCCGGCGGCGAGGTCATGCTCTACGACGGTCAGGCCCCGCACTGGATGGTCTTCGGCATTGCTGCGACAAGGCTGCGGAGGTCGTTGAAGATCGGCCTGACGACCGTCGGCCTTGACGAGACCGTTGAGATCCTCCGCGCTCGGCATCGCGATGAGCAACTGCGTACCGGCAACATCGTCGCAGCAGACCGATCTTGGTTCTTCACCCTTTATTTCGACGCCACGGGGACCGAGCTCCTGGCGTGCAGCGGCGTCAAGAACGAGCGTCCCTCGGGGAGGGACGGTCATATAAGCCCGTCATCTTCGGGTGTGAGTAGTTGAGGCACAGGAAATCCCGCCGAGATTGAGCCGAGATCGCGCACGATCTTGCCCAGGTCGCGGCCGGCGCCCGCCCGCCCATCACAGCCCCCGAGGTCGCCACCCACTACGACGTCTCCATCCGCACCGGTGAGCGCCTACTGACCGCTGCCAGCGAGCAGGTCCCCGATGAAGGCCACGCCGCAGGCAGCCGAACAGGCGATCCTCTTCTGGCAGTCAGGGTGAAGGTGCCTCGACCGCCCGCGCTTCCCTCCGCGACTCCGCGTCCACCGCGTGTCGCCGAGACGTACTTGATGAGCTGCCGGGCTTCCTTGCTCTACCGGCCCCGGCGGCCCAACGAGCAGCCGCGTCACGCGGACCCTTACCTGCACTTCTACCCGCTGGTCCGTGAGCCGCCGGACGGCCGTTCCTACCAGCTGGCCGGGTCGTGGTGGTGCTGGCGGATCAAGGGCATGGAGGGTCCGGCTCAGCGGCACCGCAGTCGCAGGTCGCAGCCTCTTACCAGCCACTGACATGGGAGTCTCAAGGCCGGAAGAGGCAGGACAGCACGGCGTTACCTTGTGCAGCGGCGCCACGGCTTGTCGTAGGAGCCGCCGCAGGTCCGGCAGGAGGCGGCGTAGACGGCGCTGGCAGGAGTCGTCCGCTCGGCAGGCTCGGCCGGGTGGGGCTGGCCCATGATGACGGCGGTCAGTTCCGGCTTCGTGCAGGTGCACGAGCCGCCCGTTTGCCTGGGCCGGGCGAGGCGGGGTGCTGGCACAGCGGCCGGGCCCGCAGCACCCGCGGACGCTGTGAGGAGGTGTTCGGTCCGCCAGCCATCGATGGGGGCCTTGCGTCTTTGGGTATTACGGTCGAAACGCTGCTGCTCGGTGCTGGTCTCGAACAGCAGCAGCATCCCCGCCAGCAGCCGGAACGCCTCCCCGCGTACGAGTCTGGCCACCGGCGACAGCACGGCGGCCGGAGTGCCGTCCGGGCCGATCAGCGGCGTTCCCCCGCCCCACCTCGGATCGCCGGTGCTCAGTCCGGGCGTCACGGTGATGTGGTGCTCACGCGCCAGGTGCCCGACGGCCTGCCGCACCCCTGGCCGGCGCATCAGCGCGTCGTACCACTGGGCCCCGGCAGGTCCGAGATGCGCCCGCCGCGCTTCCGCCTCGCAGGCGGCGGCCCGCTCCAGGGCGGCCCGGCGGGAGCCGGCGTTCTTCCGGTCGATGTCGGCCCGTCTGTACCTCGCCCGCTCCTGGAGCCGCTCGCGCTGCTCGGCCGCCTGCCGCTGACGCTCCTCCTCCTGCCACAGGTAGACCTCCTCGTTTCGGATGTACCGGAGGGTCGTCCAGACCTCGGCGAGCTGGCGCTGGGGGTACCTCAGTCGCACGCGCGGGGTGTGCGGAAAGACCTGGCAGGTGAACATCCAGTGCAGGAACTCGACGAGGGGTGGCTGCGGCCCCGGTTCCCAGGAGCGCCCGGTGAACTTCACCAGACCTTCGGCGACGGCCAGACCGCCCTCCGCGGCGACCAGCCGCACCGAGGGGACAGCCCCGAGCCACGGAGGGCGGGCCCGGTCGCTGAACCAGCAGCAGGACACATCGTGCGCCTCCATCCGCCGCGTCCGCTCGGTGATCTCCGCGACGGTGATCGGGGAGAGCTGCGCCTCCAGGGCAACCCGCCAAGTCCCGGCTGGATCACTGGCCAGCACGTCCGCCCGCCACGACCCGTCCGGCGCGCGGACCTCCAGCTCGGCGTGAGCCCCGGCCTGCCGGGCTGCGCTGAGCAGCTCCAGCTTGAGGAGGTGGTGCGCCTCGGACTCTCCTTGGCGGGCGATCTCGCAGTCCGGTGCGTGCGGGGCGTGGGCGAAGAAGCGAAGCCCTCGCTCGGAAGTCTTCGCGTGCATCGGGTGCCCGCACTCTGGGCAGCCGAGCGGTGCGGGCGGCCGGACCTTCCACACCGCCTCCCACGCCTGCCCGCACCCGAGATCCGGCAGGTGCGAGAAAACGGTGCCCCACTCGGCGTGCACAGCCCGGAACGCCATCCGCCCCCCTCTGAACGACCACTCGCTCAGAGTGTTGCGGCAGCCACCGACAATCGACACCGCGGAATTCAGACGGATGGCCGGAAGTTGATCACATGCCCCCTCGTGCCAGGTCCGGGCCAGAGCCGCACACCGCGTCACTGTCAGAAACGAAACGTCGTGACGGCACACTCGGCGCCGCACTCAGCAGCCGGCGTCGATGTGCGACTTGATGAGGTCGGTGATGAACCGGCGGGTGCGGTCAGGATCGAGGGCCTGAGCCTGGAGGTGGTCATACATCACGCCATAGCCCTGCACGTCGGATGCCTTCTCCAGGTAGAGATCGCTGGTGAACCGCTCCAGATACACCACCCCCGCCTTACTGATCATTTCAGAATGAGTGGGGCTCGGGGGCTTGGCAGTTGGGCTGGCGGGCGGCAGAGTTCTGCAGGTGTCAGATGATCTTGTGCCTGATGACCTGTGGGATCGTGTCGCTCCGTTGCTCCCGCCTCGACCGCCGCGGCGTCAGCGGTATCCGGGCCGGCTGCCGGCGGATGACCGTGCGGCTCTGCGCGGGATCGTCTACGTCCTGCGAACGGGGGTGACCTGGGCGGACGTGCCGACCGAGACGATCGGCTGCAGCGGGGTGACATGCTGGCGACGCCTGCGAGACTGGACCGAGGCTGGCGTCTGGCCCCGCCTGCACGCCATCCTCCTCGCCGAACTTCGCAAGGCGGGTCTGCTGGATATGGACGACGCCGCGATCGACGGCTCGCATGTCCGGGCCCTGAAAGGGGGGCTCACACCGGACCTTCGCCGGTCGACCGTGCCCGGCCCGGCAGCAAGCACCACCTGATCACCGACCGCCACGGAACACCCCTCGCCGTGTCGCTGACCAGCGGAAACCGGCACGACGTCACCCAGCTCATGCCCCTGCTGGACTGCATCCCCCGCATTCGCGGACTGGTCGGCCGGCCCCGTCACCGACCACGGCGGTTGTTCGCCGACCGCGGCTACGACTACGACAAGTACCGACGCCTGCTCAGAGCCCGCGGCATCACGCCGAAGATCGCCCGCAAGGGCACCGCCCACGGATCCGGCCTGGGCAAGACCAGATGGGTCGTCGAGCGCACCTTCGCCTGGCTCCACCAGTTCAAACGCCTCCGGATCCGTTACGAGATACGAGCCGACCTCCACCTCGGACTGCTCCAACTCGCGTGCAGCATCATCTGCTTGCGACGACTCCGAACCTCATTCTGAAATGATCAGTTAGGAAAGACAGATCGGCAGGCACCTCAGGCGCTGGTAGGGCGGCACTACAAGGTGCCCGCGTCCGGCCAGTACGAAATGGCGCTGGGCGGGAGGGCCAGCCGGTAGCGGGAGGCATCCTCGAGTGCAGCACCTCCGCCATCATCAGGAAGGTCTCGTGGCGGTTGGGCACCACGTCCCCGAGGTCATTCGGCTGGTGCCATTCATCGAGCCGCAGCACGAGCAGGTCGGCGAGGACGCCATCCCGCGGCTCCGCCTCGTCGGCCAGGAAGAGTGACCTGTTGCCCGGGGCCAGCACGCGGAACACATCCGGAGAGGATCACCGTGCCGGCGTCGACCCGCAGAGCGGTCCTGCGGACCAACCACGGGATGTTGACGGCATACATCCCGCACGTCGGATCGGGCGGGTTTACGTTCTCCACTCGCCAGGAGCTCGCCGAACCGGGCTTGCCGCCAGTCAGACAGCTGCCGAAGCCGTGGATGACATCGATGAGGTTGCCCTCGCGTGGGCTGCAACTCCATCCTCTCCGCGCAGAGATCGAACTGTCCGAGGATCGAGGAGGCGGTCATCACGGCCTCAGACCAGGCCGCGCGATCCGGCGACTGACAGCAGGGCTCCACTGGCTCCCCGGCAGCCACCCCATCGCACTACACACCGGGGGAGGCCTCTGGGCTTGGAAGACATCGGGTTGGATGATGCCGTGGCACGACGATCCAGGACGACGAAGAGGCAGCGACCACCCTTTGGCATACCGAGGGAGGTCGTTCTACTGACGGGCCGGAACGTGTGGCCGTACACGTTTATTGCGGAAGACGCGAGCGGTGCGTGCGGCAAGGTCTTGATGTCTTCTGACGCGACCGTTGAACTGGTCCAAACCGTCGTCCTCAACCGACTGGCGGAGCTCACCCGCACCTTCCATGGAGTCGAGATCGACATCGCATGGTCCTCCCCGACACCGGATTCATGGGTCGGAAGTGTCCGGGACGTCGCCCCGGCGGAGCGCGCTCGGGCAGACGAGGCCAAGGACGCCGACTGATCGGGCCCCACAAGTTCGACGTGTCACCGCGCCCCGCCTCATCGCCAGGTGCCGTGGACGAACTCGCAGGCGTGGGGGACAGCGGTCGAGTACCTGCCCCCATGACGCCGACGGAGCCCTCGGCTTTTGTCCGCGGACAAAAGCCGGGTCGCCCCCAACTCACTGGCCGGTTCAGCACGTGCCGCCGACCGGGGAGCACGGGGGATCCGACGCATCCCACGCTCGGCCAAGATGTGCACCTTCCTCGGCTTCACCACCGAGGCGTGGTCGAGGTTCGCCCTGCACATCGGCGGCAACCGCTAGCGAGGGAAGACGTCCTCCTCGCTCGCATCGGGGGATGACACCCTTGCTGACGGCCTGCCGAGACATTGACGAGCGCTAACGCTCACGCCGTCCTACGCCCGGCACGTCGACGTCGAGACGCGACGTCCAGGATGACCCACAGCCGCCGACCGTCTTTTCCCGCGCCGCACCGCCTGTGAGTGGTTTCGCAGGTGCTTGGTGCGCTCGCGACTTGCAGACGGAAGCGGGACTGTGCCACGCCCCAGAGGATGGGGTCCATGAACGGCGGTTCCGGCCTCTCGGTATCAGGGAACGAACGAGCACCCAATCGGCTGGAACGAGCCCCCGCCGGGAGTGTTGTTGAACTTTGCGGGTGAAAAGTGCCCAACTTCGGTGACAGGCAGCCTCCGAAGAGGCACCCTCCAAGGAGAGCGCTGCGTAAGCAGTTGCAGACACAGAGTGGGGTGTTGATGTTCAAGCGATTACGTCGCTGGACGAGTGGTAGGCCGATGGTCGAGGTAGTCCTGGCCGTTCTTCGGGGCGCCGTAGCTGGGCTCGTGAGTCATCTGCTCGGCATGACGAGTTGACGGCTCCGACTCGTCACGGAGTCGCAGCCGTCGCTCTCCTCCCGGGAAGGATCCGTTACAGCGGGTGCTTCCCGGGGGCGGATTAGGGGCCGTCTGGCCGGCCGTGAGGCTGTAATGCCTCCAAAATTCGGCCGTGGAAACCCATGGCGTGCACGGTATAGAGCTAGGCTCGTGCCCTGCAAGCACCCGCAAGACCTCTGTGGGATGGACCGGAGCCCCACGCTGGGCGCGTCGTCGATTCTCCCTGCATGCGCAGGGATGGCTCTCGTTAGGAGCAAAGGTCGCAGCCCCCTGCATGGGCAGGGATGGCTGGGCGCAGCACGTACGGCAGTCATGTCATGTCCGCATTGTTCCCGTCAAGCACAGGCTGCTGCCCGCCAGAGAGGTTCATCGGCCGGACTCGTCGAACTCGGCCGCGTCGACATCCCGCAGGCCCCTGTCGGGTGCCGGTCATGTGCCGGGGCGGAGGACTGTACACCTCGTTCAGGAGTGCCGGGCTGTCACCGGGGGTGCTCAGGTGGAGCCGCAGGACGCCTTCTGCCGCTGGCACCGCACGTCGAGCCAGCGCCCGATACGTCGCCACGAGTGCGTAGGGGGCGTTCGAGGTGGCCGGGTGCTCCTGGCACCTGTGGGGGTTCCACGAGCGGGAGTCGTTCGCTCCAGGCATCGAGCCGGTGGAGCAGCACCATGCGAGCGAGTACGCACCAGGGCGGGCGGGTCGGATCGTTGGCGGAATGCTGGTCATCCAGTCGCCTCGTGGGATGGGCAGGTCCACTGGGGCGAGGTCGGAGATCACGTCGTCGAAGTCCGGTTCAGTGACTGCTCGATGATCTGGGTAGTGATCACCAACAGGCGGTGCGGCCAGTAAGTATTCGGCTGGCCCTCCGTGCACGGGGGCGCCTGTCTCGGCCCGGCGAGCGAGACCAGACCTGCATCGACTCGCAGTCCCGCAGCAGTTCGCCTAACACCATTTGAGCCAAACCGAGTCGGATGTTTCCGAAGTCATCACCGTGCCCTCGCCCCCGGTGTACGGTCCTGACTCATCTCAGTAATTCAACCGTTAAGAGCAGAGAGCGATCGATCCATCTTGGCTGAATCGCATGCCCCGCTCCAGTCCGTCCAGGGGGTGAACCGCCTCCGTTGGGATCCCCGATGGAAAGCATGCACCTGGGCACTGACAACGGATCCCATGCCGGAGAGGACTCCGTACGGACTCGTTGAGCTGCTCAGGCAGGCCGACCGGTTACGCAGCTTGGAGGGCACCACGCCCGGTGAGGCCGTGGCCCTCACCGAATTCCTGTTGGCCATCTGTTATGCCGCCGGCGCCTATCCCAGGACCTCCTGTGAATGGCGGAACTGGGTCGAGAAGAAGGCCGCGGAACCCCTGCAGGAAGCTGCGGAGTGGCTCACCGGGCAGCCGGACGAAGGGTGGGATCTGTTCCACCCCACCACCCCGCTCGGGCAGAACGCCCTCCTCGCACCGTTCCTCGACGAACACGGAACCGGTCCCGCCCAGCTCGTGATCGAACGAGTGGGGGACTACAACCAGTTCTTCGATCACCACCACCTCGCGCACCCCGAGCCGCTGGCCGCCGATGCCGCCTTCAGGGCGGTGCTCACCCAGCACGTGTACGGCCCCGGCGGCAGGGCCCGGATTTCGGGCAAGGCAACGCTCGGCCCCACCCTCACGAACCTGGCCGTCGGCAGGCTGGGGGGACGGGTCCGCGTCATTGCCCTCGGCGCCACGCTGGGTGAGACCCTGAGGCTGAACCTCACGCCCTACCCTGAGGATCCAGAGCCGGGGGAACTCAACCTGTCCTGGACCTCGGGAATCCACGAACGCCGGAGTTTCCGTACGAAACCGCAGGGCCGGGAACCCGTCAGCCCAGCAGACCTGCACAGCGTTCTCGGCAGGTCGATCCTGCTGCGGCCGACGCTGAGCAAGGACGGCCACGAAGCCGTCGACCGCGTGCTCATCGGGGCCGGTGAACTCGTTGTTCTCAGCCTGGCGCACATCCAGGACGCCGTGCTCACCAAGACCATGTCGGGAGCGGAGAAACCGCTGTGGCCGTCTGCGGCCCGCGCTGTGTGGCGGGACGCCCATGCCATCTACGCCGCCGTAGCCAAGCCCAAACCGGTCGACGACCTCTACGGTCGGCTGGCCATGCTTCCGGACGGGCAGGACATCCGCCTGTGGGCTGTGGGGTTGGTGGCCAAGCAGACCAGGGTGGAGACCTGGGTCTCGGAGAGCTTCCCCCTCCGCCCCGGACGCGCGGGAGAACTCTGGCCGGCGGCCAAAGACGGTTCCGACATCGCCGAGCACGTTGCCGCAAGCCTCGGCAAGGCCGCCCACACTGCTTGGACCATCGCCTACCCGAACCCGAAACCGGCCGACAAGTCCGCGCAGATCGCCCGGTTCGACGCCCGGCGCGACCACTACAAGGCCACGGCCGAGCCCTTCCGCGTCCTCTTGGAGGAGGTCGCCGCCGACCTGCAGTCCCGACGCGACGCCGTCCAGGGTTACGCGGACACACTGGCCGCCAAGGCCAAGGAACTGCTGGTCCGTCGGCTGGACGCGCTGCCGCGCAACGCCCACGGATACCGGGTTCGAGCAGAGGCACTCCGTCGGCTCCAAGAGGAACTCCACGGACCCAAGGCCCCGAGTCAACTCCAAGGGGATCGCAGATGACCACCGCCGAGACCCAGACCCAGACCCCCGGATTCGAGACCGAAGAAACCGAGGAGGCTACCGCCGGGCCGGACATGCAGGCACCCGCGGATCGGCTCGCCGCCTGGCTCGCGGCGCTCGTCCGAAACCGGGAGTACGGCCAGCTGGCCCGACTGCGCACCCCGCACGTCAAGACCAATGCCCGGATCGTCGCCGGCGGCTTTGATCCGGAGCACCGGGAGATCTTCGAGAAGCTTGCCTTCCTCTTCGCCGTCTACCACCGAGGCGCCTCCAGGCCCTCGTACGGCCACGGCAGCATGGGAGCTGCGGCACGCCGGATCGGCAGCAGCGGGGGCAGGGGACCCAACGATCCCGGTGCCTCCCGGCTCATGGAGCGGATCGTCGCCACCCGCAGCATTCCGTGGCGCCACCTCCAGCATGCCGTCACCCGGCTCCGCTCCTGCGAGCAGGCACCGCCTTCCTGGACGCAGCTGGCCGAGGACCTGCTCCAGTGGACGGACCGGGAGGCGGAGATCGGATACCAGTGGGCCATCGACTTCCAGACCCCGCCCCCGAAGAAGGCCGGCAACAAGCGGACAACAGCGGCGAAAGCCGCCCGCCCGACGGGCCACTTCCAGCACGCGCTCACCACGGAGAAGGACACCACCACGTGACCACGGACCAGGGCCCCCACACCGACGCCGCCCCGCAGTTCCTCTCGCTCCACCTGCTGGAGACCGTCGCTGCCGTACTGCCAGTACGGGATGAAAACGGCGCGCCCAAGACCCTCGTGTACGGGGGCGTAGAACGCCACATGATCACCAGCCAGGCCAGGCGCCGTGCCGAACGCGTCCACTCCCGCAACCGGGCCAACGCCGGTATCGGCGCACTGAAGAACCGGACCATGGGCACCCGGACCCGGGAATGGGCGTTGATCACCGCCCGAGCCCTCGCGACCACTCACGGCTGGGACCGCGAGGAAGCCGTCCGCACCGCCCGCGCTGTGCTGGAGGCGACCGGGCTGAAGTTCGGCGACCCAGACAAGAAGACCGTCGCCAACCTGACCAAGGTGCTCCTCTTCGCCCCCGAAGACACGGGCATCCGGATCGCCGCGCATCTGGCTGCGGAGAGCGAGGCGATCCGTGCCTGGACGGCCGAGTACCTCGCTGCCCAGGAAGCCGCGGCCAAGCCCAGGCGCGGGGCGAAGCGCAAGGCCGCCCCTGACCCCGAGACGGACCTGGACACGGAGGGCGCCCTCGACAGCCCGGACGGGGCAGGCGGATCGCTCCCGCCGCTGCGCAAGGAGACCCGGGCGGCGGTTCTCACCGCCCTCGCGCCCCGGGACGCGATCGACATCGCCCTCTACGGCCGCTTCCTCGCGGAGATCGCCGACTCACCGAACGTGGACGGCGCCATCCAGTCCAGCCATGCCTTCACCGTCCACGAAGCGGAACAAGTCGATGACTTCTACGCCGCAGCCGATGACGCCAAGCTCGACCGGAAGCGGAACGTCATCGACTTCTTGGACGAGGTCGCTGACGCGGGTGCGGGCATGACCGGCTACCAGTCGCTCATCTCCGGCACCTTCTACCGGCACGCAGTCCTCGACCGCCAGCGGCTACGCACCAACCTCCGGGCGGCCGGGATGAACGACGAGGAGGCCGACCAGGCGGCCCGCGATGCCGAGAACGAGTTCGTGCACGCCTTCGTAGATGCCTTCCCCGAGGCAAAGAAGAACTCGACCGCCTCCACGGGCACGCTTCCGGTACTCGTGCTCGCCTTCGAGGGAATGCGCCCCTTCACCTACGCGGGTGCCTTCCAGAAGGCCATCGTCGAGACCACGGCCAACCCGGCCGGCCCGCAGGCGGTAGAGCGGCTCCTCGCCCATCACGAGTTCGTCGCCGCCCGTCGGCACGAGGACCTCACCCCCGGCAAAGTCCTCACCTACGACCCGGAGATCGACAAGCAGCTCAGGGAACGCATGACCGACCAGGGCGTACACGCCGAAATCGTCGACAGCGTCGAGAAGCTGACGGCGTGACGGCAACCGACCACGTCCTCCTCATCAGGCTCGCTGCGCCTCTTCAAGCCTGGGGGTCTGTGTCGCGGTTCTCGAACCGCGACACAGACAGCAGGCCGACCAAGTCCGGCGTCATCGGACTGTGCGCAGCGGCGATGGGCCTGGACCGCACCGACGAGCTGGGCGAGCTGGTACAGGTCCGGTACGGAGTGCGCGCCGATCACCCCGGCGAGCCCGTCCGCGACTACCACACGGTCGGCGGTGGCCGTTACCCCCTGAGCCCCCGCGACCTCGTCACCGACCACCGCCGGGCGGCAGCCGTCTCGGCATCGCTGGACGCGGCGACCGGCGACTTCTTCGGCCAGCACGAGCTGGCCGGCTGGTACGGCGCCCCCAAGAAGATCGGCACCGATGCCGTCTCCGGAGCCCTCGTCTCCGGTGAGCTGTTCCGCACGGCGTTGATCACCGAGCGCTGGTACCTGGCCGACGCCGCTTTCGTCGCGGCCCTCCAGCATCCCGACCCGGGGTTCCTCAGAACCGTCGCCAACGCCCTGGAGCGGCCCAAGCAGCTGCTGTGGCTCGGACGCAAGTCCTGCCCGCCCTCCGGAACCCTGGCTGGTGGCGTGCGTGCCGGGACCATCGAGGAGGTGTTCCGTACGACTCCGCTCCTGCCCTGGCCCGGCAGTCCGCGACGGCCGAGGGTGGAACCCCGCCCATGGGCCTGGATCGAGGTGGACGCCGGCAGTCGGGGCGCGGCCCCGGTCAGCGACCAGCCGCTTACTTTCGACGCCACCCGCCGGGCGCACGCGACCCGCTGGGAGACCCGTACCCGCATCACGATCGACGAGGCCGATCGGACCGACGGAACCGGTGGGGCCGCTGACACAAGCCCCTGGAAGGGCATCATCCTGTGACCACGACCGCGCCCGTCCCGAGCGCCGCAACCGCCCGTTTCATCGCCACCCACACCGTGCTGTCCCTCGACACCCGCCACCCGTTCGTCGCGAAGTCCCTGGTGGATGCCCAGGACATGCACCGCACTGTGATGAGCGGTTTCCGCGGCTGGGTGCAGGACGGCGATCCCACCGCCCGCTCCCAGATGGGAGTTCTGTCGACCTGGGCCGTAGACCTGAAGGAAAGCGCCCTGGTGCTGGTGGTCCAGTCCCGGGTAGCCGGCGACTGGTCCCGGATGCCGCGCGCCGCGCTGACCGCCCGCCCGCACACCCTCACCGTCGACCGGACCTTCCGCACCGGTGAGACCGTGGCCTTCCGCACGGTCGTCAACCCCACCAGCAACCGCTCACCCGGCAAAGGGCCCCAGGCACCTGGCCGGGGACGAGGCCCCAGGGTCGCCCACACCACCCCGCACCATGCGAAGAACTGGTTCGTACGGCGGCTGCAGCAGCCCGGCGAGCACCGCGTGGCACCCGACGGTGTGGCCCGCATCGGAGCCACCGCCGACCCGGCCGCGCTGGGCGTCCGGATGCTTCCGACGGTCAGCAGCCCGGCCCCGCACCAGAACCTCCGGATCGTACGCGCGGAGATCCGAGGCGTGCTGACCGTGACGGACCCGGTCACACTGGTGGACACCCTCAACCAGGGGTTCGGCCATGCTCGCGCCTACGGGTGCGGGTTGCTCCTCACCCGCTGACCTGTTTGCCCGTGCCATCCCAATGGGCGAAGAGCACGTCCCGGACCCGCAGCACCGCATTAGGGGCGATCAGGGCCAGCACGGGCAGCGCGTGGTACCAGCCTTCGCCCGCCGTAAGAGCGTCCCGGGCGAAGGCCGCGGCCTGGAAGGTTTGCGGGGGGCCGGGAGCCGGCGATGCCGACGTCCGTGCCAGGAAGCGCAGCACGGGCAGGTACGGGTACCGCAGCCGATTCTCGACCCCGGTGGGCAGGTGCGCCGGGAGCCCGGCCAGGTGGCCGGCGACGACAGCGGAGGCCTCCGCCTGGAGCGCGGGAACCCCCAGGCTACTCACGGTCCGGCGGGCACCGCCGAGGTCACCCAGCGATGCCCGGACGAGGGCGAAACCGGCCAGGGTGGAGAGGTCCGGATCGATTTGCCATGCGTACCGCTGGGCACGCACCAGCCGGTCGAGCACGGCGGCCCGCTGCTCTGCCGTCCCGCCGGGCTCCAACAGGGCGAGAACGAGGTCGTTGTCAGGCCGCCACCGATGGGGCGGTTCCGACATCAGGGGATTTGCCTCCCGTACGGCCTCCAGGAGCCGTTCCCGGCAGCCGGGAGCAGAGGCCGGCGCCGCGGTCAGCAACTCGGCCAGCAGAGGCAGGGGATCGGCGAGGCCCGGCCCCAGAGAGGCCGCTGTAGTCATGACCTGCTCCCGTAATGCGTCGATCTTCCGGCTGACCTCGTCCGGCAGATGCTTGCCCAGTCCGGCCAGCACTGCGAGCCGACTACGACGGACCTCCTCCCGCCGGGCACGACGGCCCGCACCCGCGGTCTCCGAAAGGGCCTCCGCAAGGAGTTCTTTCGCGGCTCTGCGGTCTCCCGCGTGTGCGAGCGCCTGGGCGATGAGTGCCTTTGCTGCGGCCGCCTCGCTGGACTTGGGCAGGGTACGGGCGGCCTGAGCTGCCGCATCGGCGAGACGCGAGGCGGAGTCGAGTCGCCCGCTCGCTGAGCAGGCGAGTGAGGCGAAGGCGTAGACCCGGGCCTTCTCCGGAGGATCGTGGAGCAAGGCGGCGAGCGCTCGGACGTCGGCGTCCGGATCACCGGCCGGGCCACCGGCTCTGCCCGTACGTGTGTCCGTGCCTGCGTCCGGCCCGTCATCGTCTGCTTCGGCCGGGCCGACGGCCGCCAGGGCCCCGGCCAGGACTAGTGGCCAGCGCACCCTGCCCGAGCCGTTGGGATTTCCTTCCGCGGCATGCCGGCGCAGCGCCGCGTCCAGCAGCTCCCGGGCGTCTGGCCCTTTGCCTTGCTCCGCCAGCTCGAGGGCCTGACGCGCCAGCTCCTCGCTGGAGGGGCTGCCGTGGTTATTCTGGCCGACCTGATCGTCGAACTCGAACTCGAAGCCCACTTCGGTGGGGTCGAGAAGGAGTTCCTGCGGCACATCCCCCAGAAACTGCTCGGCCAGGTGCTCCCTCCCGGTGTCCCGCAGGGCCTGCACGACCAGCTCGAGGATGTACGGGAACTGCCAGGCATCAGGAGCGCCTGCGGAAGCGTCGAGCAGGGCGGAGATTCCCGCGTGGGCCCGCTCCGCCAGGCATGCGGCTTGGGCAGGCCGGGCTGTGGCCAGGACAGAAGCGGCAACAGCCTGGTTCTCCGCTCCGACTCCGGAGGCCATCGCATGCTCGGCGATGCGGTCGTACATCCGTTCCGCCCGGTCCGGGTCCACGCGGGCGATGTCCGCCCAGGCGCCGACCGCCGTCAATCCGGCCCCGTCGAAGTACCCGCCCCGGACCTGCTCGGCACGGGACTCCGCCTCGTCGAGCAGCTCACCTGCCAGGACAGCGTCGTGCGGGGGACAGGACTCCGCAGCGTTGACGAACTCGAAAGGGCCGCAGCCCGCCGCCCTGAGCAAGGCCGCAGCGTCCCCTGCGCGTCCGGACTCGATCAGCGCGACCGTGGTTTCGGCGGCGACCCGTGCGCACTCCTCTTCGTCCCGGCTCGCCGGATCAGCCTCCAGGAGCGAGATCCGGAGCCACTTCTGGGCCTCAAGGGCGACCTCTGGAGCGGCATCCGCATGGTCGGCAGCAGCCAGGGTGCGGGCGACGTCGGCCAGAGCGGATGCTTTGGACGCCGGGCACCGAAAGGACAGGGCGAGGCCGCGGGCGCGGCGGGTGTCGCCGAGGACCGCGAAAGCCCGTGCAATGTCCCGGGGCAGGGGCCGGGCACCGGCGGTGATCATGTCGCGGATCGCCGCCACTTCGGCGAGCACTTCGAGGTCGGCGGGGCCGCATCCTCCGGTGGCATCGGCAGCCCGGTCCAGGTCGGCCAGTACCACGTCCGCAGCGGCGTCGGCCAGGAGCCTGCGCTGGCGGCGCCGGTCGAGGGTGAAAGAGACCAGGCGGGGCGCGTCCTGGGGGGAGTGGAGGAGGTTGGCAACGTAATGGTGCAGCAGATAGGGAGGGGTATCCGGTGGCCAGTGTCGGTCGCGGTGATCACTTGCCCAGTCGTGCAGCCGCTGCTCGTACACGGTCAGGTCCCCGAGCTGGGAGACGGCGGCGTCGTAGAAAACCTTGTGGCCCAGTACGTAGGTCCGAGTGGCCTCCGGCGTGGTGTGGTCGAAGGAGAAAGCACGCCCCTTGAGAGATAACAGCCGCTCGTTGACGTCCAGCGGAAGGACGTCGAGGAGATGGGCCAGGTCCCGTGCACTGAGACCCCCGCGGGCAGCGGCGACCAGTCCGACGATCCCGGCCCCGAGCGGCCTGTCCTTCAAGAGCCCGAGCAGGTCGCGCGTGGCGACGGTGAGCGCGGTCTCGGCACCGGGCCAGGCCCGCAGGACACGGCGAGTGGCCGGAAACGTCAGTGGATGGCCAGGCGGGACATCGTCGGGGACCGGAGGGTTGGAGCGGCCGGACACGAGGATGCGCAGGTTGGACGGTGGGTTCGGCGGAAGGCAGCCGGCGATGCTGTGGCCTCCGGGCTCGGCGCCTTCGTCCTCATCGAGTCCGTCGACGACGAGGAGCAGGATCCGCCCGCGGTTCTCGGCGGCCGAGGCGGCCGTCCGGCACAGCTCGTGGAACGATTCCCGGCTGAGTGCCGCGCCACCGGCCGGAGGCTTGCGCCCCGCGACCGCGGCCAACTGTCCGGCCACGGACCTCAGGAACAGGTCCTGACGGTTGTTGCCGAGCCGCGTGGCGATGAAGTACCCCACCACGTCCACGTCGGCGGGCCGGTCGTCCTGCACGAACTGGGCCAGCAGGGTCGACTTCCCGGCGTAGGGACCGCCTTGGAGGTACAGGTAGGCGGGGGCGTCGGGATGCCGGTCCGTCACGAACGCGCTGAGCATGGCGATGTCGGCCTGACGATCCCGGAGACCGCCGGGCACGCCGAAGTACTGCCGTACGAGGTCGGCGTGCGGCCCGGGAATCACGAAGTCGGGGACCGGCTCGTCGCCCTTGCCGACGGCGGACTGTTTGGCGGGGCGGCCGCCGCGATGGGAGAACCGCTCTTGCCTTGCCTCTTCGAGCAGGCGCTTCCAGTCGCGCTCGGACCGGTAGCGGTGCCCCGGAGCGCCCCGGGCCTGCTCCTCGAGGTGCTCGATCATGAGCTGCATGAACCGGACGTACTGCGGTTGCGTGGGAACGTTCGGACTACGGGCGGAGCGAGCGGACAACCACGGACTGATGAGCTGGGCGGGCACGGTGATGCGGTGCTTGGCCCCAAACCTGATGAGGTCGCTCTGCGTGATCCTCTGCCGCCGGTTGGCGGCCTCGTACAGAGCGCGCAGCGCCAGCCAGAAGTGCTGGGCTTTCGGCCCTGTCTCCATGATCCCGCCCCTTGGCCACTGCGTCGCAAAAACCCACCGGAAACTTTCTGATCCCGGTGCTGACCAGCCTAATTGCGGTCACCAGGGGCGTCAGGCGAATGCCGGAAACCCACCGGATGCCGGATACATGAGCCACCGCAGCCGAGCGCATCCGATCGCCGGCGCCACCTGAGAAGGGGGACCTTGATGTCCAACCTGCCCGCACTCCTGAACGACGCGGCAGCCATCGCCGCCGCCGGCGGCCTGACCTACACCGGTGCCGTTGTCGTCGTCGCGGCCACCTCGGTGCTCTCCCGCAACCCGGACCGCCGGCGGGACGCCCGGGCCACGCTGACGATCCTCCTCCGGGGCCGCGGCACCCGCTGACCCCCCACGCCACGCCTTGCGGGGCGGCTGGCACAGGCTGTGACCTGTGTGAGCCGCTCCTGCAGCACCAGCGGGGACAGTCCTCGGACTGGGCGGAACGGCACGCGGTCCACGGACGGCACGCACCCCGGCCTTCCCACCGACACCGCTTCGCAACTGGCCACCCTGCTCGACTTCGCTACCCGCACCAGCCGGCAGTGGACGGTCCTCTCCCCAACCCTCCACTTGACCCGCTCCGAAGCGGCGGTCCCGTGTCCCCTACCAGCACCTCGACGCAGCGCTCAGGACATCCCTGGGCAGTTCGGCCCGGTTTGCCGAAATTATTGCAGTAGTCCTCCACGACCGCGCTGAACGCGGCCGCCTCCCTGCCCGAAGCCAGGCCACGACCACCGCCAACTTGATCCCGCAGCGCACCGTTCTGAGGGTAGGAGATCACCCATCCGGCCTGAACCGGCAAGAACTCCTCGGCTACGAGGGCCGCCGTCTCAAAGACTGCTACCGCCAGCAAGCCGAACGCACCGGCGTTCCATGGCACGGCAGGCACTACGTCCCCGGGGACTTCACCGCCGGCGACGCCCCCAACCAAGTCGTCACCGCCGCAGCCCAGTGCATGTACGGCGTCGCCCACGCGGTCGTGGCCGCACTCGGCTGCGCCACCGGCCTCGGGTTCGTCCACTCAGGACACGAGCTCTCTTTCGTACTGGACGTGGCCGACCTCTACAAGACGGAGATCGGCATCCCCGTCGCTTTCGACGTAGCAGCCGAGAGCGACCAGGACATCGGCTCCCGTACGCGCCGTGCCCTGCGTGACCGCATCAACAAGACCCGCCTTCTCGACCGTTGCGTGGACGACATCAAGATGCTCCTACTACCGGCCGGCGCTCCTTCCACCGCCCGGGAGGGGGACGATGTCGTCACACTTCAGACCGACCGTGATCTCGCTGTCCCGGCGGGGCGCAACTACGCCGGCGAGGTGACTTGGTGACGGTCATCGTCCTCACCCAGTGCCCAGTCGGCCTCCGCGGCTTTCTCACCCGCTGGCTCCTCGAGATATCCCCGGGTGTCTTCATCGGAGGACCGTCAGCGCGGATTCGGGCAGCGCTGTGGGAGGAGGTGAAGCAGTACGCGGGCAACGGCCGTGCCCTTCTGGCGTACAACACCGACAACGAACAGGGCTTCGCCTTCGAGACCCACGACCACAAATGGCACCCGGTCGACCAAGAGGGCGTCACTTTGATCCACCGTCCCAGTGACCGCGCCGCGCTGATGCCGCCGACGAGACAGGGCTGGAGCAAGATGGCGAAGCGCCAGCGCTTCGGAAACAGGTGAGGGGCGTCGAGTACGCCGGCCACAACACCATCGCCGGAGAGATCGCCAACCTGCTGTGGTACCTGCTCGCCCTCGGCGGCTGGCTGGTCCCCCTCCACCAACGCGACACCTAGGTCCGCACCCTGCGCCTGCCCCCACCGCGGCTCCCTTCGTCCAGCACGCCGACGTCTCCGCCCGCCACTGCCATCTCGACTCACCTACACCTGGGCCGCCGGGCCCGGCCGCCGCGCCGCCCTCACTCGCCTTCTGGCCCGCCTCACCGGCGACCTGGGAGCGGCCGCCGCTCTCCCGGCCGGCAGGGAGCTGGAGGCCCTGCGGCCCTTCCCGGCCGCGCGGATCCTCGGCGTGATCCCGCCCAAGTCCCTCGGCGACGCCGAGCTGCTGCTCGTCCTGGCCAAGCTCGCCGAGGCCCGATGCCTCGCCGACCAGCTCGTCCGCGCCGACCCGATGCCCGTGCCCGTCTCTGCGCCCCTGGAGCTGCTGTGCCCCTGACCTCCACCGAACTGCCCCTGGCCGCACGGCCCCTCCAGGGCCGCCCCGCCCTGATCACGGGCGCGGCCCGGGATCGGAGCCGCCACCGCCCGTGCCCTCGCGGCGGCCGGAGCCACCGTCGCCATCGCCCACCTCGACCAGATCGACCAAGCCTGCGGCATCCTCGACGCCGTCCGCCGGACCGGCTCCAACGGCATCGAGATCAGCGCCGACCTCACCGAGCCGGACGCCGTCGCCATGATGGCCAGCCAGATCCGCAACGAACTCGGCCCGGTGGACATCCTCGTCAACAACGCCGGCGCCTACCCCAGGATCCCGTGGGCGGACACCGACGAGGAGGTCTGGGCCAAGGCGCTCGACATCAACCTGACCTCGCACTACCGCACCTGCCGGGCCTTCACCCCGGGCATGATCGAGCGCGGCTGGGGAGGATCATCAACGTCTCATCCGTCAACGCCCGCCTCGGACGCGCCGGACTGTCCGCCTACAGCACGGCCAAGGCCGGAGTCCTCGGCCTCACACCGTCGCTGGCCAGGGAACTTGGCCCGCACGGCATCACCGTGAACACTGTCCTTCCGGGGGCGATCCAGGTCTCCGCCGAGCACGACCTCCCCGCACACCACCGCGCCAGGCCCGAGGACCAGATTGCCCGCCAGTGCGTCCCCCGCCGCGGCCAGCCCGAAGACGTCGCCGCCGCCATCACCTTCCTCGCCAACCCCAACGCATCGTTCATCACTGCCCAGTCGTTGACCATCGACGGCGGCTGGATGCCCCACTGACCCAAGACCGACCACCAGGGAGACCAGCTCATGAAGCAGCGCGTCCGCGCCATCCTGCTCACCGCCGCCGGCACCATGCTCGTCATCAACCGCATCCGCCCCGGCATCCCCCCGTACCAGGTCCTCGTCGGCGGCGGTGTTGAGCCCGAGGACGCCAACCTCGAGGCCGCTCTGGTGCGGGAAGTCCGCGAGGAGATCGCCGGCGAAGCGTCCGACCTGCGTCCGTTCTGCCAGCTGGAGAACGACAAGGGCGAGGCCGAGGACTTCTACACCGCCCAGGTCCTCTCCTGGAACTTCGACGACCGCACCGGACCCGAGTTCCAGTGCGACGACCGCGGCGAGTACCTGCTCGAGGAAGTCCCGCTCACCGTCGAAGCCGTCGAGACACTGAACCTGATGCCGCCCCAGGTCAAGGACGCGCTGCTCGACGCGATCCGCACGGGAAGCCTCACCATCCCCGTGGCGTAGCCAGCCGCCGCCCGGTCGAACCAGCCGAATTCCTCGCCGACCCGAAGGCCGCCTTCACCATCGCCGACCACCTCGTCGGGGCTGTTCACCCCGGGCGTGGCCTCGCCAGGAAGGCAGACCTCAGGTGAGACGTCCGCTCGATGCCTTCCAGCACGCCGACCGGCCCCGCATAGGCGGCCCGGCACGCTGACGGGTCCGCTGCCAGCGGAACGGCCGCGCCCACGAATCAAGCGACCTAATGCTCGCGCCGGAGTCGTACTTCTTCTTCAGGTCCTGGGCGAGCTTGTCGCGTCCGGGCCGGGCGTGAGCCGGCGGGCATGCGACTTCTTGGACGTGAGCTGATTCCTCCCTGCAAGGGTGGGCGATGCCCTCATGATCGCGTCAGGGGGAAGCACCGGCCACCGATTCGGCGAAGACAACGCCATGGCCTGCGGAGGTGGCGGCCCGGAGCCCGCTTGCGTCACGATGCTCCGATGAACGAGGAACCGCTGGAGGAGTGGGCACGGCGGCGCGAGGAACGCCGGGCCGCCTCGAAGGGCAGGCTACGGGCGATCCCGCTCACCGAGGGCCGGCATCGCGCGGCGCACATCGAGCCGGATGCTCCCCGGGTCATTGAGGAGTGGAACGGCGCAGAGTGGGAAACGACCGGCGTCGTCAAGAACCTGGACGCCGCGAAGGCCCTGCTGTATCCGCCGCAGCCGGTGAGGGAGAAGCCAGCCGAGTGGGATCGCCCCGCGCTCCGCCCGGGGAAGGGGCGGCACCGCCGTACGGCCCCGACAGAGGAAGGCAGCTGAGAGCTCGCGTCAGAGGACGCCTTCGAACGGGCCGGACCGCAGCGAGCGCTGGCCGAGGGCCGTGCGCGCGGGCGACGACGTTGCGATCCGGACGCCTCTGCACCGGCTGGTCGACGTCGCCGACACCGGCCTCTCCGCCTACTGCTGAACTGCCGGTTCAATGAGGACCTGCACCGCTGGCGTGCTGGGCGGCCAGCCGATACGGCGGCGGGGTCAGGCATGCCTCAAGCCGGGCCATCACCTCGGCGGCCGGCGCTGCCGAGGACCGCATCTGCCGTTGGGGCCGGTCTCGTCGCAGGTCTCGGTCTGGTGGTCGCGGTAGCCGATCCAGTCCCGCTGCCAAGCGGCGGTGACTTTCTGGCTGTATCGGGCCTCGGGATCGTGCGGCGTGACGATCTCCATGCCCGACCAGGGCGCTCTCGCCGAAGCGGGATCGGGACGGTCGTCCACTGATGCCTTGCCTGTGTCGCGCCGCTCCGTGGTCCGGCGGCTTGCCCGGCCCCGACTGGATTTCGGCCCCCGCCAGCACAGCTGGCCGCTCTCGTTGGTCCAGTCCTGCTGGACCCAGACCTGCCGCAGAATCTCAACAGCGGGCAATGCTCGTAGTCCGGGTAGGGCATCGGCGTCATGAACGGCTCGCAGAATGTACATGCCGTCCTGGCCGACCCGCAGGACGTATGCGATCAGGGCATCGCCTCCCCGGGGAAGCCGGTCATAGCGGACTGGGCGGCCATAGCGGTCACCCCAGTCCGCCGTGACGAGCCCGGCCAGCCACTCCTCACCGTGGGCCACGAGCTCTTCCAGAGCCATCCGTAGTGTCTCGCCGACCAGTTCACCCCGATCGAGCCGGCGGAGCGCCGCCAGCACGTGAGTCGAATCGGTCCAGACCCGACCACGGCGTTTGACCAGGCCCGCGGCCGCGAGCGTTCAACCATCAGGGCCAGCAGCCTGTCGGCGCGATCCCCTTCGGCCAGTCGATCACGGAACTCGCTCAGCACCGAGAAGTCGAAGCCGGCATCGTCCAACTCGAGGCCCAAGCAGTACTTCCAGTCAAGACGGCACCGGACGGCCTCCGCCGCCTGCCGATCGGTCAGTTCACCGTGTATTGCAGCACAGACACCAGCGCGAGCCGAGCCGGCGACAGACCAGGGCGCCCATCCGCCGGATACCAGGCGGCGAAGTCCATGTCGACGAACAACTCGTCCAGGCGATCACGGATCCACATTGCTGCAGTGCCCCGCGGATTGCCCGCCCGGGCCATCCTCACGGTCAGCGGCGGAACCACCCGACCCGAACCACACCCATTGCCATCCCGGCCCCCTCCGACCGGCAGAACTACCCCGCCCGACAACAGCAGCACAACGACCGCCATCACGAACAGCATGTCGAGTGCGGTTCACCCCACCAAGCGAAGATCACCAACAGCATCACTTCTGTGGAGCCCGCGCACTCTGTAACCTGTCGGGACTGGATGGCCTTCGTCACTCGCTGACAGACCTGCTTGGGATCATGCCTGCATGGACTTCGACCTCGCCCCGCCAAACGGCGTTGGCCCGTTGCGGATCGGTATGACTCGACACGCGGCCAACACCGCGTTGGACTCGCTCCGCGATCCTTCTGCGATCTCGGAGTCCGACGGGCCGGGACAGAACGTGTTCCGTCCCAGCGGGCTGATGATCAGCATCCACTGCATGAGCGACATGCTCGAAGCTATCGAGCTGGGAAGGCCCTCGTCCCAAGCGGATCGAGTGTTGTTCCAGGGTGTGGACGTGTTCGCGCTTTCGGCCCGCGAGGTTGTCCGGCGCGTCGGTGAGCTCACCCCGATCGAGGAAGATCCTGACGACGATGCTTCATTCATCGCTTCGGACTTGCTGCTGAGCTTCTGGCGTCCGTTCGCAGCCGACGATGAGCCGGAAGAAGAGCAGGGCTACTACTTCAGCTCGGTCCTGCTGGCACGGCCTGGCTACTACGACACCCCTGCTCAGGCTGCGGAACGACTCCAGCAGAGCTCGTGACTGTCCCGTCAGGATGCCAGCAGGGCTCGTTTCCGCAGGAGATCGAAGCCGGCCCGGCCGTACATCTGGCGCTTGGTCATTTTGATCCGGTTGATGTGGCCTTCGACAATGCCTGGAGCTCCAGTCGGCTCCTCGACGCCGGAGCCGAGGATGTCGTGGTCAGCGACGAACTTGCGCCGTCCGGCGGAGGTGGGCGCCGGCCGCCCCTGGTACGAGCGCGTCTACGGACACATCGTCGGCCCGCACCTGGAACGGGACGCGGAGGAGGCGCAGAGGGCGACAGTCGCTGCGGTCAAGGCCGGTGGCCTCGAGCGGCAGGCCGCAGAGCTCGCGGCGGTCCTCGGTGCCGACTCCAGCCGCGCCGCGGTTCAGTACCAGCGGATCATGAGCGAAGGCCACCTCGCCGAGGACCAGCTACGCCGAGCTGATGCGGTCGACGACGCGGCGGAGGGCATCGAGCAGCGCACACAGCAGATGTACGCAACCAATCGGGAGGAGACTCCTCTGGAGGTCAGGGTCCGCGCCCGCGCCGCCCTCAAGCGCAGCGCGTTCACCTTCCAGCGAGGCCGCCTCCTGGAAAGGGACTGGGACGGCCCGTCGCGGGGCGGCGCAGGATTTGGCCGGTAGAGCTGGCAGTGGCAGACGCTTGGGGAACTGCCCACCGGGCAAGAGTAGGCATGTGATTGGCCCTATGTCAGTAATGGGGGCTATGTCGGATTCAACGAAAGTACTCGAAAACGGCCCATCGCCCAAGTAGAGTCCCAGGTCAGGAAGCCTGCTCCCCGCACCCGCGGGGATGACCCCCGGCGATCGCCCCGACGACGGGGACGCGGGCTGCTCCCCGCACCCGCGGGGATGACCCCATTGCGGGCTGGTTCGGTAAAAGTCGACTGCACTGCTCCCCGCACCCGCGGGGATGACCCCAGTCTGACGTTGAGGCCGCCGGTCTGGGCGATCCTGCTCCCCGCACCCGCGGGGATGACCCCTGCGAACAGGGCGCCCAGCGCAAGGAACAGCCCTGCTCCCCGCACCCGCGGGGATGACCCCGAGGTGGTCGCGCCGTAGGGAACCGACTGCGGCTGCTCCCCGCACCCGCGGGGATGACCCCCAGTGGGATGCCGGGGCGGTGGGGGAGCGGAACTGCTCCCCGCACCCGCGGGGATGACCCCAGTCTGACGTTGAGCTGCCGGCACAGCTCCTCCTGCTCCCTGCACCCGCGGGGGATGACACCGAGGTCGTCTTCTCCGACAGCCTCTGTCAGCTCTGCCCAGACGTCAGCTCTGCTCCCCGGACCGCGGGGATGACCCCGGCTACACACAGAGCCGGGCCGGAGACGAGGCCTGCTCCCCGCATCCGCGGGGAGTGCACCGCCGGGGGTCACCGGGGTGTTTCAGGCGCTGCCGCCCCGCTTGCAGACCGACGGTGTCCTTCTGGGCGCCGACTGGAGCACCGCCGGGCCGGCGCTCGCCCCTCACGGGGCAGGTGACCAGGAGTTTCTTACGGGGCGTCGGGACCGGGTGCCGGCGCCGCAGCGACGGAGCCGGAGAGGGCGGGTGCCGCCAGGACGGCTTCGGGTGCCGGTGCGGCTATGGGGGCGGCGATCGCGGCGGCGATGGCGAGGACGGTGAGAGCGCGAAGGGTCCATTGCAGCATTGGGGGGCTCCGATCTTGAGGGTGAGGGTGTGCGTACACGTTGATCGTCGCCCCGGATCAGGTCTCGGGGGATCGTCCGGAGGTCGCGATCGTGCCTCCCCCGCACGGGGGAGGCGGTCTGCCGCTTGGTTCGCGGCAATTCACGGCGGAGGCGCGGTCGTCGGGGCGCACGGAGTGCAGGACTGGGGTGCGTGAGAGCCGCAGGCGCGACCGATGACCAAGGGCAGCAGCAGATGGCAGAGCGCATGCCCGATGAGAGGGAGCCGTTCGCGGAGGCCGCGGCTGAGGTGGTGCGGACGGCCGTGATGGCGGTTTGGCTCGTCCTTGCCGTCGCGGATTCGGTGCGCAGGTACCAGCAGCGGCGGGGGAGGGGAGCGGAGGGAGAGTTGCCACCCCTTGAGGAGGCTCGTGGGGAGGCCGTTGGAGGGGTGCAGGTGCGGAGGCTTCTGCCGTTTCTGCTGCGGTGACGGAAAGAGGCCACTGGCCCGGGATGACGCGGCAGCTGGTGGTGTTGAAGCGTGCCGGGGTTGAGCTGGAGGGGTTCTTGGCGCGGGTCGGTGAGATCGCGGTGGGCGTGCGGGACCAGGTCGCGGGGTACACGGAGCCGGCGGTCCGGCAGGAGATGGGGGAGTGGGAGAGGTTGCTGCGGGAGACGTTGCAGGCCGGCACTGTGCGTGAGGCGATCCTGGCCTCGCCGGTGTGGCCGGACCTCGCGGTCATGATGGCGCGGCTGGAGGAGCGGGGCGTCGATGTGCGGCAGGTGCTTGTCTCCGCGTACGGCGAGTAGCTCGGGGTCGAGGCAGGTGGTGGGCGGGGAGTTCGCGGCCGGGGCGGCGGAGGTGAGCTGGGACGCGCGGCTGTCGTACGGGCCGATGGCGAGCGGGCTCGACCTCGCGACCTTGACCTGTCGGACCGGGAGCGGGCGCTGCGGCCGCTGGCGATCGCTCCGCACGAGAGCGGGCGCTTCGTACGCATGGTGAGGCAGGCCATGCCGGGCCGGGAGAGGGATGCCGCCCTGATGGGCGCCGCGAGGCAATGGCCGCTCGTCGCGTATGCCACCAATGTCGAGGCGTTCGGCGCCGGCACCCTGGCTCACGACGCGGCCACCGGCGGGATACTCCCGCACATCCACGTCTCCGCCGGTCTGAAGGCCCAGTCGGCCGACGGCAGGACGAGCCACCTCCTCAGCGCGAAGGTCCAGTTCCTCAGCGAGCTGCTGATCGTGAAGTCACGTCGCCCACGATGACCCGCCCGGCCCCGGAATGCCGACCTCTACGACGTGCCGCTGCTCACGTTCGGCTGACCGGCAGGAGCCGGCGGAGCCAGTGGTGGCCAGGCGCGATCACCTTGATCGCGTTCGCCAGCCAGGCGCGTGCCGGAGCGTCGAGCAGCGGCAGAACCGCTTCGAAGTCGGTCTCGTCCCTGTCCCGGGTCGCCTTCGCCTTGTAGAAGAGCTGGACCTCGGGCGCGAGATACGGGATGCCCGTCTCGGTCGTGCGTCCGAGCTGGTCGATCGGGAGGCGGACCGCCGGGTCACGCCGAGAGACCCACTGGGTGCCCTCGGTCTCGTCCAGCATGAGCTGCACCGACCAGGGCGCATTGGGCGTGCGGCGGCACCAGATGTCGTGGAGCGGCGGCTGAAGGACCTCTCCGGGACGCCATGGCCGAAGCTGCCCTTGGCCGGGCGGGTCCGCCACGTACACATCCCAGTCGGCCAGCAGGCCACGTACGAGGGCCTGGTCGCGCCGGAGGACGAGGAGGTCGAGATCGCCGTGTGCGCGCAGCTCGCGGCCGACCGCGAGTTCGATCGCGTAGCCACCGGCGATCCACCACGGGAAGTCCGCCTTGGCGAAGACCGCGGCCACATCCTCGGGACGATCCGGCACCCAGCGTCCCAACACGTCAGCACCCACCCGCCCTTACTCCCAGAGATCAGAGGGACGGAGCGAAGGCCGGCGGCGGGTCGGCGGTCTCGCTGGAGGGCCCTGTCGCCCGCTCGCAGCCCCTGCGCTCATAAACGCCCATGAGCATCAAGGACACCGGCATCCATCGTTGGGCGCGTGACTCGCGACCGGCCTCGTGGCTGGTCCTTGAGCCACGATCCTTCCGGGGCCGCGTGCACGAAGCCAGGTGCTTCCTGCAGCGATATGCCTCTCAGCGGCGTACTGGCCGCGCTTCCGCGACCACGTCGCAGCCCCGGGAGAAGGCCATCGCTGTCACCCACAGGAGGTCCGTCGCCCGATGATCAGCGCGCCATCCGCCGCTCTCGGCCTCGTGTACCGCTGGACCGACCGCACTTGCAACCCGACGGGTGAAGCCCGCGCGGTCCTGCGACGTGTCCTCAAGGGCATGGGGCTGTCTGGGACGTCGTCAGTGACGGCGTCCTGGCCGTCTCGGAGCTCGTGGCGAACGCGCACGAGCACGCGTGCGGCCCGTACGAGGTGCGCGTCCGCTCGGCCGGCGTGAGGTACATCCGGCGTTGATGACGACCTGGTGATTCGTGGAGTATCGATCGCCGATCAGCGGCCTGCAGAGCGCTGCAAAGCCCCTGCGGAATGTCTATCGGCTCGAAGCCCTGGTCAGCTTGGAGCCATGGGAGGCGGTAGATCCCGTGATCAGTCACGTTACTCGGGGCGAGCACACATAAGGCCGCACCTCGTCGTTACGCCGGTCCCCGTTCGAGCAGTCGGTGGCCGTAAGGACCACCCTCACGAGACGACCAGCCCCAACTACCCCGCCGAGACCGCCAGGGCGCCGCGTTCCAGCAGGCGGTCAGAGCAGTGTCATGCCGCCTGATGGAACATGGCCATCAGGCGCGAGATTCCATTGGGTCGCCCAAGAGCGGTAGCCCCTCAGCCCCGGCGGGCTTGCTGTGCCCCGCCGGGGTGGCTGGGGGCCGTCGGCGGCTTCCGGGTCGGTCCGTGCCTGAAAAGGAGGTCATGGCTGAGCCTGGAGAGGCCCGAGGCCGCCACCGGCGGTGGTCGTCCGGCCAACTCGCCATCTGGGCTGTCTTTCGGTGGTACCGCTTCAGACAGCCGTACGGAGTTCCGCGCCAGCTCGTCCACCGGGTTCGGCGATTGCGGTTGGCTCGGCTGGCGGCGGTCAGGCCAAGGACCTTGCCGTCCCTTCCCGCTGGTCAGACGGGTAATCAGTGGCAGGCAAGGGCGGGGGTCCGTAGCGAGAGCTTAAGCCAAGTCGAGGTTGCGGTCAGCGGAGCATCATCCACGCCGGGAAGTAGGGAACCGCCGTTGGATGCGCCGGACCCGAACCGGATGAAAGCGGGGCGATCTCGACATAGAAGTGGCGTATGGCGTCTTTGTCCGAGTCAGTGAAAGTGCTCCAAACCGGGCTTCGGCAGGGGTAGAGTCCCAGGTCAGAAAGCCTGCTCCCCGCGCATGCGGGGATGACCCACTCGATGTCGCGGCCGTCGCGGTGGACCACGACTGCTCCCCGCGCATGCGGGGATGACCCGCCTTCCGGCACTGCTACACAGTCGGCCGAAGCTGCTCCCCGCGCATGCGGGGATGACCCCGACGTCGCGGGCCGCGTCCCGCTCGGCGATCACTGCTCCCCGCGCATGCGGGGATGACCCCGATCCTTGAGCGAATGGTTCGGGGACCAGGATCTGCTCCCCGCGCATGCGGGGATGACCCCCGCGCCGAGATCACCTGGGAGAAGGGCGACGACTGCTCCCCGCGCATGCGGGGATGACCCCGCGGGCTGGGGCAGGGTCGACGAGTTCAGGGGCTGCTCCCCGCGCATGCGGGGATGACCCCGCGCTGATGGCGCCGTCGATCGAGAGGGCCGAGCTGCTCCCCGCGCATGCGGGGATGACCCCTGGCTGGAACAACACCCCTCCGGTATGGCTGGCTGCTCCCCGCGCATGCGGGGATGACCCCGAACACGGCAACCAGCTCGGCATCTCGCTGCGCTGCTCCCCGCGCATGCGGGGATGACCCCTCATCGAAGTGGGAGCCGGCCGCTTGAATCGGCTGCCCGCGCATGCGGGGATGACCCCTTGCACCGAAGGCGGGGCACCACCTGCCGCATGCTGCTCCCCGCGCATGCGGGGATGACCCCGGTTCACCCTGGTCCAGGCAACGGGAGCGCGTCTGCTCCCCGCGCATGCGGGGATGACCCCGCGATCCCGCCCGCCTCCACTTCACCGATCCGCCGCTGGGGACGCTGCTGCAGCGGCTGGTGGCGGAGTACGCCGGTCCCGGGCCCAGCGGACGCGCTGTACGCGCAGTAGCCGGTGCGGACCGCTGCGGCGGTGATGCTGCGCGTCGCGGGCGAAGGCGGCGTGAATCCGGTCCGTGAGGGTGGACTGTCGCCCCGTCGTCTGGCCCAGGTAGTGGACTTCATCCACACCAACCTGTCCCAGCGGGTCACGCCGGAGTATCTGGCTGCTGTGGCGGGGGCGAGTGAGTCCCACTTCACCCGTGTCTTCAGGTCTCGACGGGGCAGTCCCCGCACCAGTACGTGATGCAGCGCCGCCTCGAACCCGCACGGCGTGAGCTCGTACGCACCAGCAGGCCGATCGCGGAAATCGCGACGGAGGCGGGGTTCGCCGACCAGAGCCATCTGACGCTGATGACGCAGGGGGCCACGCCCCAGATACTGCGGGACGGCAACGGCGGGCGCTGAGGGGCCGCGGGATGTTGTGAGCGGTTTGTTCCACCGGTGATCGGATCGTTCAAGATGCACACTCTTCCCGGGGTGATCCACTTTGCGGTGGTATGGCCTCCGGTGTCCGCCGGGGTCGTGCCGTCCCCATTCGGCACACTGCAGGAGGCCGTCATGGTCAGCACCCCTGACAAGACACTCAACGGCAAGGTCGCCTTCGTCGGCGGCGCGTCCCGCAACCTCGGCGGGCTGATCAGCACCACGCTCGGTGCGGAGGGCGCCCTGGTCGCGGTGCACTACAACAGCGACTCCTCCCGAGCCAAGGCAGAGGATGTCGTCGAGCAGATCAACAAGGGCCCGGGCGAGGCGTTCGCGATCCAGGGTGACCTGACGAAGGTCGCCGAGGTGGAGCGGGTCTTCGACGAGGTCCTGAACAGGTTCGGGAAGCTCGACTACAGCATCAACACTGCCGGCATGGTGCTGAAGAAGGCGCTGACCGAGATTACGGAGGAGGAATACGACCGGATGTTCGCGGTCAACTCCAAAGCCGCCTTCTTCGTGATGCGGGAAGCAGCCAGTCGTCCGCGATGAACGGCGACCTCACCAAGGTCGAGGACATCGTGCCGTGGATCCGGCACCTGCTGACCGACGGCTGGTGGGTCAACGGCCAAACCCTCTTCCTCAACGGCGGCTACACCACCCGCTGACCAGCGCCGGCCCGGCGGGCGCTGGTCATCAGCCACCCGCCGGGCCGTCCGCGGCCCTGCTCACAGCCCCATCCGTTCGGAGGCAACCCCGTGACCGCCCAGCTCACCGACCCTGCCGTGGCCGCGCTCGTCCCTGCCCTCAACACCGGACCGGCGGCAAAGACGCCTTCTTCGCCGCTCTCACCCCAGGCGCCACCCGGGCCCGGACCAGGCCGCCCCGGCGCGACGGGAGAGCGGCGGTGGTGTTCTCACGGGCCTTGGGGGCGCTCATGAAGCGGGAGCGCCTCGACGAGCGGAACTTCAGGGCCTGCGCTGACCCGATCCGGTCAAGGCTGCTGCGGGGTTTGTCGGGGTCGTAGAAGGGCCGGCCCGACGGCTTGCCCGGGCGCAGAGAGAGGGATGGGGAGGGGTGACGGACCACGGCCTTCGCCTGGAGCACTCCGTGACGGAGAAAGGCATCAGGTGAAGGTCGCGTTCAACACCCGCCCTCGCTGGACGGACGTCTCACATGTTCCGGGTCTCGGTGTACGAGTCCGCGACCGTGACCTTCGCCCAGGTGTTGGTGACGCGGCAGTTCCGGGTCTGGTGCGTGACGAACACCTGGTATTCCCGCTTCTTGATACCGATCTTGTAGTTCACGCGCTTGCGGGCGGGCACCTCGATCATCACGGTCTTGCCCTTCGCGATGGCGGCGCTGGCTTCGACGGACACTCCGAGCTTGGAGCTGATCTCCGCCGCGGCCAGGTTGAGCGTGCCTCCGATCTCGCCGCTGACGGTGCCCGTCAGGCTGGCGCTTATCTGCCCGGTGACGCTCTCGCGCGTGGTGGCGGCGCTGTCGCGGTTGTCGATGACCCCCGACGCGACCACCTTGTGCCACGTGGACGAGATCTCCGTGTACTTGCGCTTGTAGACGTCGTCACAGATCTCGGCTGCGGACGCGGGCGTTGCCGACAGTCACGCTGGCGGGCGAGATCGACCACTACAGTGCCGGCCCGCTGCGCACCGCCCTCAGCCGCGCCGCGAGCGACGGTTACCAGGGCTTGGTCCTGGACACGTCCGGCGTCGCTCGCCGACTCGGCGCTCCCGCGGGCGCTGGACATCTGGACCCGGACGGGGCACCGTCGCCTCCGGATGGTGAACCCCTCCCGGGCAGGTCCGCCGCCTCCTCGCCGTGGTGCCGTCGGCGCTCCCGCCGCGCGGCCTCCCTCTCCCCCCGCGGCCGCCGGACAGGCGGCCCTCCCACGGTCCGCCGTCCCCGAGACCACCGCGAGAAGCAGTGCACCGTTGACCTCGATGCCATGAGGACTGCCCTCCGGACCGCCCCGCGAGGGAGCGGCCCGGAGGGCAGTCAGATGATCGGGCGGGGTGGCTTCAGGCCGTTACGGGGCCACCTTCAGGAGCTTGTTCACCGTGCCCGTTGAGGGGTTGGTCACCGCGCCGGTGGTCGCCGACGCGTTGAGGGCCGCCGCCGTCTGCGCCGGAGTCGCGGACGGGTGCGCGGCGAGGTAGACCGCCGCGGCGCCGACCACGTGCGGGGTGGCCATGGAGGTGCCGGAGATGGTCTTGGTGCCGGTGTCACTGTCGTTCCAGGCGGACGTGATGTCCGAGCCCGGGGCGTACAGGTCCACCACGGAGCCGAAGTTGGAGAAGGAGGACTGCGCGTCGTCGATGGTGCTCGACGCCACGGTGATCGCTTCCCGGACACGGGCCGGCGAGCCCTGCCCGGCGTCGGCCGACTCGTTGCCCGCCGCGACGGCGAAGGTGACGCCCGACCCGATCGCCCGGCGCACCGCCTCGTCGAGCGCCTCGTCCGCGCCGCCGCCAAGACTCATGTTGGCGACGGAGGGGCCGGAGTGGTTCTTGGCGACCCAGTCGATACCGGCGACGACCTGCTCGGTGGTGCCCGAACCGTTGTCGTCCAGCACCCGCACCGCGACCAGCTTCGCCTTCTTGGCGACGCCGTGCGAGGCGCCCCCGATGGTGCCGGCGACGTGCGTGCCGTGGCCGTTGCCGTCGTCGGCGCTGTTGTCGTTGTCGACGGCGTCGAAGCCGTGCGTGGCGCGGCCCCCGAAGTCCTTGTGGGTCACGCGTATGCCGGTGTCGATGACGTACGCGGTCACCCCCTCTCCGGCGTTGTCCGGGTAGGTGTACTTCTTGTCACCGGTCTTCGCGACCTGGTCGATCCGGTCCAGCCCCCATGAAGGCGGGTTGTCCTGGGTGGCGTTGATGGTGAACTTCTTGTTCTGTACGACCTTGCCGACGGCCGGGTCCGCGGCGAGCCGCTTGGCCTCCGTCTCGCTCAGGCCCGAGGCCGAGAATCCGTTGACCCCGGAGGTGTAGGTGCGTTGCAGTTCGCCTCCGTACTTGTGGGCCAGTTGCTGCCGGTCCGCGGAGCCGTCGAGGATGACGACGTAGCTGCCGCTGATCGCGCCGGGCGCGCCGAGTCCGTACACCGTGCCTTCGGCCGGCGTCGCCGCCCCCGCCAAAGGGGCGCCGAGCAGGGCCACGGCGGCCGCCGTGGCGGCTCCCGCCGTCACTGCTGCATAGCGAAAACGGCGCGAACGCTTGTGAGTTGCCATGTGGAGGGTTCTCCTCGTGTTGACGTGTGGGGCGTCAAACCTTCTGCAGAACCCTGTGCTGATTGACAGGCGCAAATCAAGGTGGCCAAGCCATCCAACGGTTATTCAACAAGGTTTCTTAAAACACCCCACGCATCGCCTTCACTACGCACACACGTTCCTCCGAACTTCTGCACGAATACGGCACGTTCACGGGTGTGATGCGTACGGCTCCCTTGCGGCCCCGCTCAACTCGCGCCGAAGGCATCCGAGTTCTGCTGCCCGGCTCGCGGACAAGCGCGCCTCGCGTCCCCTCGTGTCGAAACCCCGCGCGGTGGCCGCCTCATCCGGCGATCCGGTTCAGCTCTTCACCGATCGCCTCACGCAGCGGGTCATACCGCGGTCCGGGGGCGTACCTCTCGTCGCTCCGGTTCACGCCCGGCGGCGGCAGCCGGGGGTGCTCCCGGGGATCGGCGGTGTCCACTACCTGCTCCCAGGCCGTGGCGGCGCTCCTCCAGGCCGCGAAGGCTCCCTCGGCACCGGGGCGGCGCCCGCAGGCCGTCCCGCGATGCGCCCTCGCCCATCTCCTCGGCGACGTGCAGCAGTACCCGCCCGCGAGGAGCCGGCCCATGGCGGTCCAGCGGGCGATCCGCTTCAGGTCCGAGCCGCTCATCCGCTGGTTCGAGCGGTCCTGCAGGGTCACGTAGGCGGCCCGGGAGAGCCCGATCGCTGTCGCCGGCGAGACGACCGGTGACGGCGCCGGGCGCATCACCGGGGGAGGCCTCGACCGGTTCCACCGGCAGGCCGCCCGGGAAGTCCGCCAGATCGTGGTCGGCAGCACGGCTCGCCGTCCGCGCGGAGACCGAAGCCTGGTCGAGCGCGCCCCTGGCCTGCCGGAACGCGGCTACAGCCCCGGGATGCCCGACCCCCTGGGAAAGCCGGTGAACCACGTGCCCGGCCGCCGCCCAGGCGACCTCCGCATACCGCAGAGCCAGTTCCTACCGTCGGCCATCACCGCGAACCGCGCGGCGAAGAAGGCCGCGCCGGCCGTGATGTCGCCGAGCCCAGCAGGACCATTTGACGCTCGGGTCGTACATCCCGGGCAGGGGTCCGGCGAGCATCTCCAGGACCAGGCCGTGGGCGGTGAGGCGGTCGGCGAGCGCGGTGAGTTCGACAGCATCGCGGCCGAGGCGCTTCATCGCGTAGACGGTGAAGATGACGCGGCAGTGGGGGGCGTGGGCTTTGATGTCGCGGGCGGCGGGGAGGGCGGCTTCGAACTGGGGGCGGACCCGGATGCGGGTGCTGATCTTCTCGCTGAAGACCTTCTCCTGGGGGTGCCGTACTTGGCGAGAGCGTCGAGCTGGGAGTCGAGTTCCTGGCCGAGAGTCGAGCAGCGGGCGTAGCCGATACGGATGTCCGCAGCCGGGGTGTCCGGGTCGAGGGGTGCCCCGGCGGGGTGCCGGGCCGCCAGGGCTGGACGGAGCCGCGGCCCGGCCGGGGTCTGGACCCGCAGCGGTTTCCCGCGTTTCCGCATCCTGCGCGCCGCCGCGAACATGCAGCCGCTGTGGGCGGCGCACGAGCCCGCCATGGACGAGCTACGTTGCCCTTCCTCGGCGAGGAACGGGGAGGGGGCCAGCACCCGTTCGGCGTCCTGCACGCGTTCGGCGTCCTGCACGCGGCTGGTGCGGTGCTTGCGGCAGGCAGCGACTGGTTCGTCTCGAGTCCGGGCCCCTGGCACGGCATCCACGTAGCCGTCAACCGGCAGGTGTGGGCCGAGGGACTCGGGGAGCCGGACCTGCGCCCCCCGGTTCCTGCCCGAGCAGCGGCTCGCCCTGACCGACACCCTCGCCGCGTACACGGCGGGCTCGGCCTGGTGAACCGCCAGGACCAGGCCGGAGTGATCGCCGCCGGCCGGCTCGCCGACCTCGCGGTCCTGGATCGCGCCCCCTTCGCCAACGCCCCCACCGACCTGCACGCGGTCCGCACGGTGGAGACGTACGTCGGCGGTGTACGGGTCCACAGCGCCGAATAGGGCGCCCCGGCCGAGCACACGGAGCCGCAACGTCGTACGGTCTGCCCGGACTGGAGGTCCGGGCAGACCGTCACGCGCTCATCGGCGGATTCCGGCTCAGCAGCCGCCGCAGTTGTAGAACGTCACGTCCCAGTGGTTTCCCTCATCGGCGTAGATGTTGCCGGCGCCGGACTTCCACTGCGGGGCGCCGTCACCGCGCACCCCGATGTAGGTGAACGTGTTCTTGATGTAGGTCCCGACGCACGTGTACTTGCTGAAGTCGAGCTTGTAGCCGTTCCAGTGCGAGTACGTGCCGCCGGCGTGCCCGGTCTCGGTACCACCGGTGATGTTCAGGGCGCAGCCACTGGCGCTCTTGAGGGTCTGGGCGCCCTGCGCGGTGGCGAGGTTGAGCTGCTCGAAGGAGGTACAGGCCGGGTTGTTGCGGTTGGAGCAGCCGCCGGAGGAGGACCAGGTGATCCCGGAGCTGCGGAACATCGAGGTCGCGGTGGCGTGGCTGATCTTGGTGGCCGCGTGGGCGTCGGTCGCGCCGCCGACGACGCCCACGCCTGGGGCGAAGAGCGCGCCGAGGACGAGTGCGAGGACGGTGACCACCACGCGAAGGGCGTTTCCTCGGGGGTGGCCGGAGGTCGTGGCGTCGGCCTGGGGACGGAGGAGTGACTGCGGAGGCTTCATGTGCTTCTCTCCTGGTGCGGATTCCGGCGGATGGGTGCGGAGGTGGCGGGCGTCGACCGCGGTGTCTACCCGCGTCGACTCCCGAGCGCGGAAGGCTCCGTGCGTGGCCCGGGGGAGATCACACGGCGGATCGGGAGGCCGGCGGTGAGCCGCCGGAGTGGCCCGTGGCCGTGGGGTGGCAGCTGTGGGAGACCGGCACCGAGACGCTGTGGTGAAGGAGAACGAGGCCGGGGCGTTGGCCGCCGCCCACCGGGACGGGTGCGCCCTGCTGCTGCGCTGACAGCTGCCACAGCCGGACAGGTAGCTGCCCGCGCCCACGCCGGAGGACGGGGAGTCGCCGAGAGCGACGTACCGCTCCCCGGCTTCCGCGGCGGCGGAGGCGGGCTGGGCAAGGCCGATGCTCGTGGCCGCGGGGGTCAGCAGGACAGGTTGGACCCGCCTTAGCGTGCGCATGACAGGTGCCCACCCCCTGACGTCGTGTGGGGAACAGGAGTTAGTGAAGCGTCATACTTGTAGCAGTGATCGACGCCTGCAGATAGACATGGGACGTGGCTGGTTTCCGTGCGCTTCGCGGGGTGACGATGCCCCACCCTCCTGCGCGGGCCGCCCCGCCTCCCGGAGAGCCTGCCGGATGGGAGCGGACGACCCGCAGCAGCCGGAACCCGGACTGTCTCGCACAGCGCCCTCGGTCAGGGCGCAGGGCGGGTGCGAACGCGGATGCCGCGGCACCGCTGCAGCGGAACACACCGTCGTCATCGCAGAACCAGAGGTCGAAGGAGACGAGGTCAATCCGGTGACCTCGCCGCCCGGCAGCATGATCTGGACCGGGGGAGGGGAGAAGTCGCTATCCGCACCCCGGGGAGGGCAGCTGGCGGAAATGCCGCTCCAAGCCGAGCCCCAGCAAGGCGAGGGGTGCAGCTAGGTCGTCTCTTTCGGATCTCGCCGGCTAAGCCACGTTGTCCGGTGCCGTGCATCGCAAGGCGGCGCGGCTCCCGATTACTGGACGTCCTCGGCTGCCGCGACAACGCGGCGAGGTGCGGTACCGGGCGGCGCGGGTCAGGGGGCACCTCCCAGCGGTGGCTGGAGACGACCCGGACGCGGGACAGCTACCCGTCGGCGAAGTGGGGGCGCTCCCGCGCGCGTTGCGCCTTCTCCTCGAGGAGCCGGCGGAAGCCTGCCGGGCCGTAGCGCTCCCCGGTGGCCGCTTGGGCCCTGGGATGCCGGCCACGGTGGCCGTGCACGGTTGGCGCCGGGGGCTGCCAGCCGGTACACAGGACCCGCAGCTGGGGCGACTTGGAGAACGCGATGGTGAGCATCGGCCGTGAGCTGGCTGCCTCTTGCCACGTCCTCAGCGATCAGCCCCGCCGCCGTTCAGCAGCAGCTCCGCCAGGGCCGTGCGCATGTGGCGCACGGAGCGGCCCGTGCGGGTGGTGGTGAGGAGACCCGCGGCGCGCAGGGCCGAGGCGTGGGCGGAGGCCGTCGCGTTGCTGACGCCGATACGGCGTGCCAGCTCCGTGGTCGTCCGCGCTCCGTCCAAGGAGCACAGGACCGCGAGCCGGGTGCTCCCGAGGACTCCCGCCAGAGCGTCGCCCCGGACGCCGCTCTCGTCCGGGGCGAGCGGCAGTCCCGGGGCGGCGGGGTAGGCGAGCGCCACCGGACGATCGGGCAAGTCCTGGACGAGCGGGCCGCATCGCCAGTGGAACGTCGGCCGCAGGATCAGCCCACGCCCACCGAGCCGGACCTCCCGCACCCCGGGTCCGCCCGGCTGCGGCCATTCCCACACTCCGTCGTGCAGCCGTGACCCCGGGGACAGGCGGGTCAGAGCGGCGCCCAGGCCCCGTTCGGCGACGGCCAAGGCATGGCGAGTGAATTCCGCCCGATGAAGGTCCTGGACCCGCGGCCACACCGGGGCGAGTACCGCCTCGTAGGCCGCTCGATGGGCCCTGCCGAGCGTCCGCCAGGCCCCGGCGTCCCCGCCGTGCAGGGCGCGGATCCAAGGCGGGGCCGACCGTCGCGCGTACACCTGCTCGATCCCGGCCCGTACGAGCTCCGGGCGGGTTGCCCTGATCAGGGCGAACCCCTCCTCCGGCGTGTCTCCGAGAACGTCGAGGAAAGCGGGGGCCACCCCGTCAGGCACCAGGTCCGCGAGCGGCTCGACCGCACCTGGCAGGATCCGCAGCAGTCGGTGCCGCCAGTGCCTGAACAGCAGCTCCTCATGCGGGGCGGCCAGCATCATCAGGGCCGCATGCAGCTCGGGCACGGGCGAGGGCCGCGGCGCGAACCGCACCGCGGCAAAATCGTCCGCCGAGAAATGGATCCGGATCACGCACGTGCCCCCGCTCCGCGCCAGCTTTTCGGACCTGGCCGCAAGCTTCGCCTGGGCACAGGGCCCGCCGCCAGGATGCCTTCCATGATCTCTTCCTTCTCACCCGGTCGCCGTTCCCTGTCCAAGGGCGCCCTTGCTGGGGCAGCCGCCCTGCTGCTCGGCGCCGCCCCGGCCTTCGCCGCCACCCGCGACGCCGCGACGCCCCTGCGTCTGCATCTGCCGACGCCCAGCGGGCCCTACCACGTCGGCGCCAAGACGCTCTACCTCGTCGACTCCTCCCGCAACGACCCGTGGGAGCCCCGCATCGGCGTACGCGAACTCATGGTCACCGTCTTGCGGCCGGCCGTCCCCGGACGCGGCTTCCCGCGCGCTCCCCAGCTGACCCCGGCTGCCGCCAAGGAATTCACCCAATACGGTCCCTGGATCCACCCGGAGCTCCCCACGGCCGGAGTCGACTGGGCGGCCACCCTCACCCATGCCAGAGTCGGCGCCCCACCCCTGCCCGGCCGACGCCCCGTGCTGCTCTACAGCCCCGGTGGCGGCGACGCCCGCACGATGGGGAGCGTTCTCGCGGTGGACCTCGCCTCATACGGCTGGACGGTCGTCACCGTCGACCACCCCGGGGACGCGAGCGAGGTCGAGTTCCCCCACGAGCGGCCGGGCCGCAAACGCGTCCGGACCACCGCGCTGCTGGGCACGCCCGACGCGACTACCTTCCGCACCATGATCGATACCCGGGTCGCCGACCTCCGCTTCGTCCTCGACTCGCTCGGCCTGGAGCACGTTGGCGTCTACGGGCATTCCGCCGGCGGCACGGCGGCCGCACAGGCGCTCCACGAGGACCGGCGGATCACCGCCGCCGTGAACCTGGAGGGCTACCTAGACCAGATGGACGGCGAACTCCTGCCCGTGGCGCGCCAGGGGACGGACCGTCCACTGCTCCTGGCTGGCACCGACGGCTTCCGCAACGTCCGGCTGGACCGGTCCTGGGCAGCACTCCTCGCTCACGCGGGCCCCGCCACCCGGCAGCAGCTCAACGACACCCAGCACTGGGTCTTCACCGACTATGCGGCCCTCGTACCCCAACTCCACAGCGCCAGCTTGACGACCGCCGCCGGGCGCGCCGCCATGGTCGGCCGGGCTGATCCGCGCGTCACCGTGCCCGCCGTTCGCGCTCTGGTCCGATCATTCTTCGCCCGTCACCTGTCGAGGTGAGGGCCGCTCCGTCTGACACGTCGGGACGGGGCATGACCCGGATACGCCAGAACTGCTCGCCGGACACCTGCCCGGGATGTACGACCCCAGGGGACCCGGACGCCTGCTGTTCGCGTTCTTCGCAGCGACGGCGGAGACCGAGCGCGAGAACATCCGGGAGCCCACCCTCGAAGGGCTCGACGCCGCGGCTCGCGAGGGCAAGCACGGCGGCCGGCCGTCATCACCGAGGGCATGCAGCGGCGGCGTCAACGACAATTGCGTTGTGGCGTGCCCGCAGTTGGGGCACGCCCTTATCCGCGACTCCAAGCGCAGTGGAGACCCTGCAGCCCCGATCATCGGCTTCTCTTCCGCTGCCTGGTCGGCGTTCGCCGCGCACACCGGCCGGGGCCGCTGGTCGCGGGTTGGTGCGCGTCCTCCCCGCACCCACCGGGGTGGGCACGCACCTTCAACCAGCTGGTCCCGGAGCACTGACATGCGTCAGCCGCCGTCCGAGCTCCGGACGGCGGCTCATGACGCCCGGCCGTGGTTCCCGGCAGCGGCTACTCGGTGACGAACGTGTCCTGGTACGTGGGGCGCTTGCCCGCGTTCGGGCTGGTCGCTGTGGCCTGCTCCCGGTACGCCGCCGAATCTGCCTAATTCGGCTCGCGTGTTGTCCTCGCTCTCATGAGGAGGACACCGACGCCGACCAGCTTGCGTACGGCACCGACAGACGCCTCGCTTCACGCCGCCGTACGCCCGCCGCGCCGACGCCGAGGCGCGGCGGCCAGGATGACCCACAGCCATCGGCCGTCGTCCCCGGTGTCCGTGCCGACGGAGTCGACGGTGGTCAGTGCCGCCACCGTGCTCAGGGCGGTCTCGTCCGGCGGCCCGGCCACGTGGCTCAGTACGGCCACGAGGACCTTCTCCTCCTGCTCCTCCTGGTCGCCGAGGTGCAGGCTGACCCGCTTCCCGCCGTCCGTGACAGCGGCCGCGACGAGCAGCCGGACGGCCGCCTCGAGATCGGCTTCGTCCAGGGCCGGGTAGCCCCACCCTCGCAAGGCCTCCGCCGTCGGCCGCCCATTCGTCGGCCGTGAAGGTGAGCGCGGCCGTGCGCCGGTTCCGGACGACCATGCGCGGCTGGCGTACCGCGACCTCCGTCTTGAGCTTCTTCGTCGCGGGCTGCGGGCGCGGGGGCTCGACCAGATTCTTCTGCGGCGGCGGTGACTTCGGGGGTAGGACGGAGGCAGCTTCGGACCCTAGGCCTCGGGACTGGTCAACTCGGCCTCGTCGCGGTGGGACACACCATCCTGGCAGGCTTCTTCCACCCAGGGGGACGTACCATCCCGCCTACCCACGACCGAGGCGCTGGCGCCGCATCTGCGTCGTCCCACCCGCACCACCGGACTGGATCACCGCCACCCGCACCGTGGACCTGCCCCGCCTACAGACCTCCGCCACCGGTCTGGAGAAGGACTGGAACGCCGTCGTCCAGGCCTGAGCACCTTCTGGAACTCGGTCCCCGTCGAAGGCCGCGTCAACCACATCAAGAACAATACCCCTACGCCACGCCGCACAGCAGAACGGAGCCGCCCTCTGCTCGGCCGCAACGCTCAGCCTCCACTGTCAGAAACGGATCCTTTTGTCCAGCCTGGCAAGCTGCGCGAAGCGGGGAGTCGTCGCAGCTCAGAGCGCCTGAGGTACCGGCCGTGTGTCAGTGGTCCGTGGCAGACTCGAAACCATGATGCCCAGGTCGAGATTCACACCGCTCCCGAACGAACAGTGGGAGCGCATCGAGCCCCTTCTCCCGCCGGCCGAGAGCCGTACGGGGCGAGCGGCCGGGGGCCTCGACGTGACCGTGGGCGGGCGTTGAGATGGCCGACTTCAAGGATGAACTGTCTCCGGAGCTCATCGGGCGTCTCGCGGGTGACCTCGCGGGTGCCTCGGCCTCGTTCGACCGGACGTCGTTCGAGCAGCTCGCATGTACCGGTATCGGTGAGCTGGAGCTGAAGGCCCGTATCGACTGGATCGCCCGTGCCCTCGCGGCGACAATGCCGACGTCCCCCGAGGAAACCGACCGGGTGATCCGTGGCGCCCTCGACAGCGGGGGCCTCACGGGATGGGCTTCCATGCCCGTCAACGCCTACGTTGCCTCGGAGCTGCTGGACCGGCCCGATGTCGCGCTGCCGCTGCTGGCCGCGCTTACTTCCCGCTACACCGCCGAGTTCGCTATCCGCCCGTTCGTCGAAGCCCACTACGAGGTCACGATGGACCAGCTCAGGGCGTGGACCACCGACCCGGACGAACACGTTCGGCGGCTCGTCTCGGAGGGCACGCGCCCACGGCTGCCCTGGGCATCGCAGATCTCGCGGTTCGTCGCCGACCCCGCTCCCTCGCTGGCGCTCCTGGAGCCTCTCGTCAACGACGAGTCCCTTTACGTGCGCCGTTCCGTGGCGAACCACCTCAACGACATCAGCAAGGACCACCCCGACCTCGTCCTCGTCACCGCCCGGCGATGGTTGCGCGGCAGCACGCAGGGCGATTTCGTCGTACGCCACGGCTTGCGGACACTCGTCAAGCGAGGACACCCGGAGGCTCTCGCGGTTCTCGGGTTCGATCACCATGCTCCGATCGAGATCACGGACCTCGCCTGCTCGCCCTCCACCATCTCCATCGGGGAAGCGACCACCGTCACCTTCACCCTGCACGCCACCGACGCGACGAGAGCGGCGATCGACTACATAGTCCACTACCAAGGGGTTCGCGGCCCCAAAGCGGGCAAGGTGTTCAAGTTGACCGCCCGGGACCTCCCCGCGGGCCAGGCGGTCCCCTTCTCGCGCCGGCACCGGTTCGAGAGCCTCTCGGTCCGCACGATCCACCCCGGTCCGCACCGCATCGAGGTCCAGGCCAACGGTCGCGTCCTCGGCGCGACCGAGGTCCACATCACCGCCGCCGAGACATCGCAGGGCCCAGCCTGAGCCTGCTGGATGATGGTGTTGCGGGAGACACCGAGGAGCTTCGCGATCGAGGTAACGCTGTTCTCCGGGCGGGCGAGCAAGTGGCGGGAGCGCCAGGCGCTCCATGCCTTGCAGTCGTTGCGGCTTCCGGCAAGCGACCGGCCGACTACGACGACCTGCGGGTGTCGGCGTTGATGACGATCTGGCGGCTGGTGGAGTACCGGTATGGGGTCGGCCGCCGCATGATGATGAACGGCGAACCTAGCGGAAATCGTCCGCGTGCTCTTCCGCCCACGAGCGGAACGTGCGCGCCAGCGCTCCGGTGATCTCTTCCACCGTGGAGGTGATCAAGTCGGATTCGGGCCGCGTCTCCGCGCTGGCCAACAGGGCCTCGACGAGAGCGGGTGGCCGGCCGTCGGCGAGCATCTGCTCTCGTGCGGCCTGTAGGGGAACCCTCTCGAAGCGCGTCGTGCGGCCGATCACTTCCCCGATCGTGTGCACCTGCTCGGCTCTGCCCAGTACCTGCGGGCCGGTCAGGACATGTTTGAAACCTACATGCCCGTCATCGGTCAGCGCATGCACCGCCACGCCGCGACATCGCGCTCGTGGATCACCGCCGTGGCGGCGATGTCGGGACCGCGAACGACGTTCGTGGTGCGGATCTGCTCGGCCCACCCTCGCGCGTTGGAGGCGATGGTGTTCGACCGCAGGACGGTCCACTCCCGGCCGGACTTTTCGATCAGGCGCTCCATGTCGGCGTGGAGCTGGTTGATCGGGTCGGTCTGCCGTTCGGTGTCCTCGTTCACACCCGACGACGAGAGATAGACGATGCGGCGGGCATGTCGTGCAATCGCTTCCAGTACGGCAGGGGCGCCCTCTGTCGTAAGGAATGGCCAGATCAGGAACACTGTCTCGCTACCGGTCAGTGCCCCCTCCAGCGTGTCCGGCTCGGACAGGTCCCCACCCACGACCTCGACTCCTTCCGGTAGCTCGGCCGATTCGGGATCACGCGCCAATGCACGTACAGCGGTGCCTGCGGCCAGGAGCTGAGCAACAACTTCTCGGCCGACATTGCCCGTCGCGCCCGTCACAAGAATCTCACTCATGATCAGGTCAGCCTCGGCCGTGCTCGGAGTATTCCGTCCTGCCCGCCCGTGCTCGAAGGCGAGGGGCGGGCACGGCTGTCGAGGCGTCAACGACTACCGTCACCCTTCGGCGTCACCGATCACGCCACCGAGCCGTTCGATTGACCAGACCCGGTCGAGGGGCGGGCGGCAGGGCTCTGGGGCGCTCCCCGGCGCCGCCGACCACGCCCACATGCGGCCCGCCCCGCCCAGTGGAATAGTGGGAAGCCGAGGGAGGCCGCCCCTGGGGGCGTGGGTGATCACAGACCTCCACGTGTCGCGAGCAACTCCGTCTCCTTGCGCCGAGGCCGAAGACGCCGCATTACCCGTCGGCTCCGAGGCCTGCCGATCAGAGGTGAGCTCCCTGACAGGACACGTTCACCGCCGACACTCCTCCGCGAGGCGCGACCTACTCGAGCGAAGCGACTGCCTTCAGTCGAAGGAAGGGACATCTCATGCGAAGGAAGACCCTCTCCACCGCGGTCGTGGCCGCTGTGGCGTTCAGCGGGTGGACCGCCGTCACCGTGACGACGGCCGGAGCAGCGGAACGGGCCGCACCCGGCGCCACCTGCTTCCTCTCGGAAGGCCCGAACAACACGTTCGGCGTGTCGGGCGAAGGGTTCAGATCCGGCGAGCGCGTCACCGTAAAGAACTCACAGGGCACCACCGTGCGCACGACCACAGCCATCACAGGAGGCTTCTTCGAGGTCACCGGGCTGCCGAACGACACCTACAGCGCCGCAGGACGTCGGGCCAAGGCGATCTGCCCGAAGTGGGTGTCGGACGAGGAGGCCGCGATCAAGTGCACCGTGACCAAGGGCCCTGGAACGACCTACGGCGTGTCCGGCAGGGGATTCCCGGTGGCGGAGACGGTCACGTTGAAGAACTCCTCCGGCGCCGTCGTGAACACCACCCAAACCATCCAGGACGGGTTCTTCGAGTTCACCGGCGTCCCCAACGACACGTACACCGTGACCTCGAAGTTCGCGAAGGTGACCTGCGCCAAGGCCGCCGAGTAGCGGCACCCGCCCCCGCCCCACGATCGGCCGACCAGGGCACGAGACGGGCACCCGCCGATACGGTCCTCGACTGGTGCCCCCGCCGGTGAATCGGCTCGGACTCCTCCGCCGTCATTCCCGGCCTGCCGTCGGCACCGACCTGCTTCTGCCAGCGGATCCGGCGAGACCGACGTCGGCGTCATCAAGGACTTCCCGCTCGGCCGGTGGGTGCACCAGCAGGGCAAAGCCCTGCGCGCCGGCGAACTCGAGGACCGGCGCAAGGAACTGCTGGACGCGCCGGAGGCCGGGGCGGTCTGGGGCGAGGAAGCGTGGGAGGACAAGCTCGCCGCACTTCGCTCCTACCACCGCGCCACCGGGCATCTCGCGCCCCGCCAGGACGCCTTCTGGGGCGAGGACGGTGAGACGATGGCCAACCTCCGGCGCAAGGGCGCGAAGAACGGTCTCGGGAAGAACGAGGACACCGCGAAGACCCGAGCCGCACAGCTCGCCGCGATCGACAAGGACTGGAACTGCCCCTGGCCGCTCGACTGGCAGCGGCACTACCGCGTGCTGGCCGACCTGGTCGACGCCGACGGCGCCCTGCCCGACATCGCACCCGGCGTCCTCTTCGACGGCGACGACCTGCGCAAGTGGCTGGCACGGCAGAAGCAGCCCAGCACCTGGGCGCAGCTCTCGGCCGAGCAGCAGGAACGGCTGACTACGCTCGGCATCAAGCCGCTTGAGGCGCCCTCTCCCGCCCCTGCGGACGGTCGTACGGCGAAGAGTCCGATCCAGGCACAGCAGGCATCCAGCGCGGCCTGAAGGCCCTCACGCAGTGGATCGCGCGGGAAGGCGCGGACCGGCCGGTCCCGAGGGCCCACGGCGAGGAGATCACGGTCGAGGGCGAGGCGGAGCCGGTCGTTGTGAAGCTGGGCGTATGGGTCTCCAACACCAAAGCCCGCCGCCACAAACTCACCACCGACCAACTCGCCCCGCTCGCGAAGCTGGGCGTCGAGCGGGCAGAGTAGACAGTCACACCCTGGCCCGTCACCGGCGATGGCGACCGTTCGGTGACCGCGGCTACGACACGACGAGTACCGACGTGTGATTCGCACCCGCGGCATCACGCCGAAGATCGCCCGGAAGGGCGCCGCCCACTGCTCGGGCCTCGGCAAGACCAGATGGTCGTCGAGCGAACCTTCGTTGGGCTCCACCCATTCACAGGCCTCCGGATCGGCTACGAGATCCCAGCTGACCTCCACCTCGGGCTGCTCCACCTCGCCTGCAGCATCATCTGCTTGCGACGCCTCCGGACGTCGTTCTGAAGCGATCGGTCATAGGTTGACGCGCGGGCGGCAAGAACCAGGGGAATGGTGGTCAGGACCGGTGGTGTGATCCGGGCGTCGGCGAGGGGGGCGAGGAGCAGCGCAAGTCCGAGGTAGAAGGCGGTGTTCCGGCCGATGGCCACGGCCACGCGGGCGGCCCCCGCGAAATGACCGAGGACGGCCATGGCCAGGGTAAGGACTGCACATACGCCGGCGAGGAAGGTATCCCAGCGGTGGACTGCCCGCACGGCCACGGTTTCCGTGGCGTTCCGGGCGCGGCCGGTGAAGGCGAGCCAGATCACGGCGGGGATGACGGTGATCAGCGCGGCGAGAAGGAAGTTTCCGGCCCCGCCGACCATCGCAGGGACGGGGATGCGACTTTGCCCGAACGCCAGGCCCGCGCCGGCCGTCACAACCGTGACGGCAGCGAGCGCAGGGACGCTGCGGGATGCGGCCCACCAGTTCACCGACCCGCTCCTTCAGGGTTCAGGGTCGGCTTCTTCTCGCATCCGGTGAGCGCGGCCCGGTTCACCTCGTACCAGGCGTGCTGACGGGCGGAGGACAGCGTGAGGATCTGCTGGGCGAGTTTCGCGTCGTCGGGAGAGACACGGCCCTGGGCCGGCGCCGGGGGTGCTTGGGTGGCGATGGCCGTCAGCCATCCAGTGATAACCGCATGGTGCGACCCCACCCGCTGCACCCCCGGTGCCAGGGGGATTTCCGCGGCAAGAGGCAGTACATCGCCCGCAGCCAGCACTCCAAGACACCGTTGACGGGCCGGACCCAGGCGCCGTGGAAATCGCACAATTCGGGAGACGGAAGAATGAGATCATTGGAACTGGTCCGCATCGAAGCCGGGCTGCACGACTGGGCTGCGATGACGTGCGGCTGCTCATGGGGGCCGAACCGGTATTCGGCGGAGCACATTCCCCAGGAGCTCATCAGGCTGCTGGAAGGCAACCCGGAGGATCTGGGCACCGACTGGGCGGAAAACCACGCCCGCATCCAGTCGAACCTGATGGATCCGGCCGTCGCCACCGCCTCCCTGGCCCTGGCCGCTCTCGCAGGGCGCCCGCCCGTCGGAGTCCGCAAGGACCTCCTGTACATCCTGGGCGTCCTGTCGGCAGGCGAGCAGGACGACGTAGCCGAGACCTGCCTGAACGTGGCCCGGCAAGGCGCCTGGCTCTACTACGAGGAGCTGGCGGCGTTCGAGATGGTGGGCGCCTCGGCGGAGGCGTACGAGCTACTGTCCTGCATGGACGAGCAGGCCGAACGCCTCGCGGCCTACCACCGCATATACCGCGACAGGCTTCCCCATGACCTGAGGTGACCGGCACAAGCCGCAGCGGCACGCCGGCGGCATGCATGCCGACGCGACAAGCTCGCCGCCGACCAGCACCGCCCTCGCGAAACTGGGCGTCGACTGGGCGTGACACGCCACCTCGCACATCGTTGAGCTGTGAGGTCAGCGGAGTGAAGGGCCCTGGGACGTCGTGACCCCCGGGGCCCTCGTCTTGCCTCCTGGCACTGGACGGCGGTGTAACACGGGCTGCAACACAGCTCCCCTTTGATGGCTGTGGGACCCTGTCTGTGAAGGTCACGGGAGCGGCGGTCCACCCGCAGCAGTGCCGTCAGTCGTCCCCGGCGAGGATCAGATCGGCCGCGTGGTGCGGGCAGGCTGGGGTGTGCCAGGTCACCGACAGAAACTCCCCTCGACGCTGAGAGTCCGCGCTCCACCAGTGGCCGCAGTAGCCCGGCAAAAGCCGCAGAAGACGACCTTCAAGGGAAACAAGTCTGCCGAAGGGCGGGTCGTGTCGTCGGCTCCAACGTCTGCTCCTGCGGTGCCAGCACGGGCGAGACCCCTCACCTACCCACCCATGCTCCCAAGCAGCCGCAGGCGTTTAGGGCGAAACCGTGGAAAACCCCGGCAACAGCGAGAGCACTCCCGCCCGTCAGACCATGGCAAGGCCCCGGGACGGGGGAGTCCCGGGGCCAGTCGCGGCACCGCAAGGGGGGAGCGGTTCGTGCATCTGACGCGACGGTATGGATAAACGATTCAGCAATAGCCAGGTTACGGCCGCATCCAACCAACGCGCGCCATCGCGGCCGGTAGGCCAGCCGCAGGAGGGCTGCATCCCTTCCCCGGACCCGGGCACGTCGGCCACGGGGACGTCCAGGCGCAGCCGTACTCAGCGTCGGGCCGCCGGTGACGGCGGGGTGGCGGCGCCGTTCAGGCAGTGGTCGAGGAGCGCCTGCATGCGGGGGACGGGCAGGGACGGGTTGGCGGCAGCGCCCTCTGCGGTGCGGGGGTCGGCGAGGAGGGCCTCCAGGGCCTCCGGTGCCAGGCCCGGGTTGGAGGCCGCTGCCCGGCACACCGACTCGTCGGGGTCTTCCAACGGGGGTTCGGGCAGGGTGGGATCGGCTGCGGCCAGGGCGCGTACCTCGGGGTCCGGGTGGCCGATGAGGTGGGTAAGGCCGGTGCGGGGGATCGCGGGGAGGGTCAGCAGGTGCGGACGGTGGGCGGGGCGGGTGACGAAGACGTCCAGGAGGAGCGTCGGCGGGGCCAGGGGGTGGTGGCAGGCAACCCGGATCCGTACCTCCTCGTCGTCGTCCCGCGCGAGCGTTTCGACGAGTTCTGCGGGCAGGCCCGGCCAGCTCGCCGCAACCCGGCGCAGCACCGGCTCCTCGGACGCCGCACAGGCGGCGAACCAATCGGGGGACGGCTCGGTGTCAAGCTCGGCGGCCGGGCAGGTGCAGTCCGGACCGTGTCCGATGACCCCGTGGATGGCCCAGTACTCGGCCCAGGTGCGGGGGAAGGGGTGGAGGCGTGCGCGCATCCGCACGCCCTCGTCCGGGTCCTCCCTCAGCTCGGTGACCAGGTCTGGCCCCACGTCCGGCCTGGCGGCGACCATCTCGCGGACCTTCGCCTCGGGGTGGCGGGCGAGCCGGGCGACGGCGTAGGCGGGGGTGTGGCGGTTCCAGGTCAGGGGGTACACCGTACCGTCCGCGAAGCACTGCTCGACGAGCGCGGGGGACAGGACGCACGTGCCGAGCACGAACAGCTTGCCGTGCGAACCGATGGACGGCAGCTTGGCCTCCACCGCTTCCGGGTCCAGCTCCCAGATGCTTTCCTGCGCCGCTTCCCGTACGGCGGGGTCGGGGTCGTCGAGCAGGGCCTCCCGCTGCGCAGGGGTGAGCGACTGCCACCTCCAGGTGGCGCGTACGCGGAGCTCGGGGTGCTCGTGCCCGGCCATGGAGCGGTGGAATGACAGCGGGGTCTGCCGTGAGGCGCTGAGCTCCTGGGTGATCTCGTGTTCGGTGAGCATGCCGTCCTCGCCCCCGTCCTTGGCGGTCAGGAGGGTGACGAGGATGCCGTCCGGCAGTGGTCGGACCCGTCGGGGCCGGGGGCGGGGGCCGCCGGCGAGCCGATAGCGGACGATCCCGGACGGGTCCGTGGACAAGGGGGCGAGTCGCGCGGGGTCGACGTGCCGGTTGAGGGCGAGCGCGCCGCGGATCTTCCCGGCGGGGTGGCGGAGCGCTGCGTCGATGACGGCGTCGGGCAGGTCGCGGCCCTCGCACATCATCGGGCCCACCTCGCCGGCGGCTCGATCCATCAGGCGTATCAGTACGTCGGAGGGCGCCGCCGGATTGAAAGCGATGCCGCGCAGCCACAGTTCACGGAGAGAGTCAGACACCGCGTCATCCTGCCACCCCATCCCTTGCCCGTCGTGCAGACGGTGACCGCCGCGGTGCGCAGGCAGGGGATCACACAACATCAGTGTCGAGTCAAGGAACCGGGCGTTGCTGAAACTCGGCTACATCGTTTCCCTTGCCCACGCCCGGCGTCGCCGCGTTGCGGTTGCGCCGCCGAGCGGTGACGGCGCCACGGTGATCTGGGGTACCGGTTGCCTCGCTGCCGACAGTCTCCGTGCGTTCCGCCTGGGCTCTTGCAAAGACAACGGAGACCAGACGACGTGGACGGTTGACGACCGCACCACCCAGTTCGAGAGCCTCCAGCTCTCGAACAACGCTTACGCGACCCTGAGCGTTTGCCTCACCGACCTGAAGGCCGAAAGCCATGTGACGCTCGAAGAGTGCGACAGCGCCGATGCCCGCCAGAGGTGGAATGTCCGGCCGTTCTAGACCGTGCCCGAGGAAGAACTGAGCGGCATCCCCGCGCAAGCGGTTTCCCTGACTTCGCGGGGATGCGCCGGCTTCGGCATCGTCGAGCCTGGCTTGTTGGTCAGGAGAGGCGCAGACGATGTCGCCGAGTTTCACCAACACTCGTGGCTTGACTCGGGACGGGTACCGTGCGTTCCGGTGGTGGGGGTGGCCGTAGAGCCCGGCGGCACGCCGCGTACGGTCGGCGTATGCACGATGAGCAGGATCAGGATCCACGCAAGGGCAAGCCCGCGCTGGGGCAGGCCGCCGCGCCTGCTGACCTCACCGATGGGGCTGTGGCGTCCGATGCTGTGCTTTTCGTGTGCGCGACGTGTGGAGTCCCCTTGACGGAACCGCTTACCCGGCTGCCCGCAGTTCCCGAGCCTCCGTTCTTCGCATGGTGGGACGCGGACGAGCCGGGCCCGTCGCCGGCAACCGTGCCGCCAAGCTGCTACGCCATCGAGACGCAGCCCTACGGTGCGCCCTTGGTCGCCACCGACGTCCCCGGGGAGGCGATGCCGCGCCGCGGGGCGAAGGCTGACGTGCACGGGCGATGGCTGGTGTCGCAAGGTCCGCGAGGCAACATCGTCATCAACCCGGACGACGCGCGCGGCCTGGCACTGCAGCATGCTTCCCCCGCCTGCTGCGGAGCGACCCCAGACGGTGGAATGAACCAGCTGTGCGCCTGCGGAACCCTCGTCGGGACCCTCTGCTCCGACTGCTGTCTGCCGTACGAACTCCACCTCTCAGCCGACCACGTCCGCGCCGTCCACCCCTAAAACAGGTCTGGGCTGCTGTTACTTCTCCGCCACCAGGCATCGGCTGATCTCGAAGGCCGTCGATATGTGCTGATAGATCTCTGCAACTCGCCGACCTAGCCAGGCGCGTGAGAGAGCTACGGCGAGTACGAGGCGGCGGGCCGGCTGCGGGTGCCGGTGGCCGCGTGGCGGTGGGCGGCCGGCACCGGGCTGGTCCCGCCGGCCGACGCCGGGCGGGGGTCGTGGTCGCGGGTGGTGGTGGAGGCTGCCGATGCGGAGGCGGTGTGCGCGGCGCTGCGGGCCCGGCGGGTGCGGGGTGGCGGCGGACCGGCTGACGGAGGCGTTGGGGGAGCCGTTGCGGTGCCGGCCGCGGGTGACCGCCTCGGCGGTCACCCGCTCGTGAAGCCGGCCTGCTGGTCTACCTCGGCGGGGACGTCGAGTTTCCCGACGTCCACCCGGACCAGGTCGCGGCCCTGGCGCGCCGCCGGGACCTGCCGGTGCTCCTCGACCGGCATGTTCCGCTCGGCCCGGACCAGGCCGCGCGCCGGCTCGGTGTCCGCCGGGTCGACTTCGACCAGGTCGTGCGCCTGGGCTGGGTCGCGCCGATCGGCTCGGTGGAGATCGACTACAAGCGCCACGGCGGCGTCACCACGGTGCCGCTGTACTCCGCCGAGGACGTCGCGCTGCTCCCGGTCGCGCGGCCCTTGGTGGACTGGCGGGCGGTGTACGCCGCTCCTGCGGGCAGCCGTTCCCCGCTTGCCGCCCTCGACCCGATTGTCCCGGGCCGGGACAGGGTGTTTCTGGGGGAGGTGGGGCGAATGGCTCGGGTGGGTCGGGCCGCGGTAGTGAACTGGCGTCGCCGGCATGCCGGCTTCCCCGGCGCGGTCGGCGGCACGGAGGTGCGTCCGCAGTTCGACCGGCCGGCGGTGGTCGCTTGGCTGCTTGCCAACGACAAGATCGAGGTGCCCATCGGGATGCCGTCGGCGTTGCTGACCATGGCCGGTGCCGGGCGCCGTACGTCCCGGTTCCGGCTGGACGGCCCGCACCTGGTCCTCGCCGACGACGCCGAGGGAGAGGACCAGCTGTCGGGCTGGTCCACCGACGAGGACGCCGACGAACTGGCCGCCTTGACGGCGGGGGATTCCGGGTGCGGCGGTGCGCCGGCTGACGGCGCCGGGCACGGTGCCGTTGGCGGTGCTGGGCGGGGTGCGGGTGATTGAGCGGTTCCGTTCGGGATCGGGTGGCCTGCGGGTGACGCTGGCGTGGCCGGCAGGCCTGCGGGCCACCGCCGCGCGGCACGGGGCGAGCGGCTGAGCACGCGGTCCTACACGCGGCGTGGACGCCGACCGGGACCGAGCCGGCCTTCACTCCTCCGGGGCCGGACCGGGCATCCCCGCCCGGTCGCCGGCTCCGTGGTGGGAGGCTGTGGGTATGGATGCTGCGTGGTGGGATCGGCGTGTGTATGGGTCGGAGCCGGATGATCCGGAGCCGGGTCCGAGGCCGGGCCACGAATGCGGTCCAGATGTTGCTGATGGATGTCAGGAGTTGCGTGGAGTTACCAGGCCGGATTCGTAGGCGAGGATCACGAGCTGGGCGCGGTCGCGGGCGTGGAGTTTGGTCATGGCCCGGTTGACGTGGGTCTTCGCGGTCAGTGGGCTGATCACCATGCGATCCGCGATCTCGTCGTTGGACAGACCCTGCGCGACCAGGACGACGGCTTCGCGTTCGCGGCCGGTCAGCTCCCCCAGCGCCGTGCCCGTGTCGGTGGGGAGTGGCTGGGTGACGTACCGGTTGATCAGTTTGCGGGTGATCGAGGGTGCGAGGAGGGCGTCGCCGCGGGCGGCCACGCGTACGGCGTGCAGGAAGTCCTCCGGCAGGATGTCTTTGACGAGGAATCCGGCGGCGCCGGCGCGCAGGGCGTTGAAGACGTATTCGTCCAGGCCGTAGTTGGTGAGGATGACGACGCGCACCCCGGCCAGGATGGGGTCGGCGGCGATGCACCGGGTCGCCTCGATGCCGTCCATGACGGGCATCTGGATGTCGATGAGCGCGATGTCGGGGAGGTGCTTTCCGGCGAGTTCCAGGCCCTCCTGGCCATTGGCTGCTTCGGCCACGACCTCGATGTCGTCTTCGAGGTCGAGGAACGCGCGGAATCCGCTGCGGATGAGGGGCTGGTCGTCGATCAGCAGGACCCGGATCATGATGCTCGTTCCACGGGGAGTTCAGCCTGGACGGTGAAGCCGCCTTCGCCTCGCGGCGCTGCCCGGAGCCGGCCGCCGAGGGCGGTGACGCGTTCGCGCATTCCGAGGAGTCCGATGCCGGGCACGGGGGTGGCGTCCGGTGTGGCCTTGCCGTTGTCGTCGATCTGGAGGGCTATGGCGTCCGGTCGGTAGTCGATGTGGACCGATGCCGTGGTGGCGTCCGCGTGACGGGCGATGTTGGTGAGGGACTCCTGGACGATCCGGTAGACCGTGCGGCCCACGGCGGCCGGTACGTCGTGCCGTTGGCCCTCGATCGTCAGGGTCGCCTCCAGACCGGTCCGGCCGGCCCTCTCCAGCAGTTCGGGGACGTGATCGAGGCCGTGCGGCGGGGTGGTGTCATCGTCGCGCAGTGCCTCCAGGGTCGCGCGGAGCTCCCGGGACGCCTCGCGGCCGGCCTCGCGGATCGCGAGCAGGGACTCCGAGACCGGTTCGCCGCGCTTGCGCGCCACGTGGACGGCGGCTTCGGACTGCACCTTGATGACCGAGATCTGATGGGTGAGGGAATCGTGCAGCTCCCGCGCGATGTGCAGCCGCTCCTCGTCGGCGCGGCGCTGCGCGCTCTCCTCCCGGGTCCGCTCGGCTTCGTCGGCCCGCTGCTCGGCCTGCCGGAGGGCTTCACCGGCGGCGCCGGCCGCGATGAGCCAGGCGATCTGGAGCGCGCCGCGGGCCTGCGCGAACGCCTCGCCCGTGTCGTGCAGGCCGGAGATCAGGGCCGCGAAGGGCAGGGCGGCGAGCACGGCCACGCTCACCGCCGCCGTGACGGTGCGGTGTCCCGCCCGCATGGCCGCGTACACCGCGAAGAGGAACGCGACGGCGGCCACGTCGAAGCCCGCCGCCTGGTAGCCCACGGCGCAGAGCCCGGTGACGGCGAGGACGGCGACCGGAGCCCGGCGGCCTGCGGCCAGCGCGAGGCCGCCGACCGCCAGCAGTGCGTAGCCGAGCGCGCCTGGGCCCGCGGGGGGCTGCGGCCCGGATGCCCCGGTGACCAGCAGTGCCGCCGCCACACCGATGGCGACCAGCCAGTCCCTGACCGCGGCGGGGACACGCACACCGAACCGTCCTTTACCCATGCGCGCACCGTAGCCCCTGGCAGTCGCGGGCGGATCCCGCGCACGGACGAGCGGCTCGCTACCGCGCACGCAGTACTTTCCCGGTGCCTGCCACGCCCGTGGCAGTGCGAAGTGCCTGCGTTTGCTGGACGACGGGCGGTGGGTCCGGCCGACATGCTCAGACGACGTCCAGCCGTAGGAAGACAAGGAGCACCTTCATGTCCGTACGTCGCCTGCTCGCCACCGCCGCGGCCGCCCTGCTCGCAGGCCTCGTGCTTGCCGCACCAGCGGCAGCGCACGACCTGGCCCAGTCCGCCGACGTCGATGCATACGCCCTGACCACCGCGCGGTTCTGGGCCACCTCGGCCGCGCTGCTGGGGCTGGCCGGCGCGGTCATCGGCGGGCTGGCGCGGGCCCGCTCCGTTCGTCGCATCGGCTACGGCGGGGACAAGTGGGCCATCGCGGCCCTGGTGGCGGGGCTGATCGCCACGGTCGGCGGCGCGCTGAATCTGGCCGTCGCCGACGGGGGCCCCGGCACCGGCAACGGAGTAGTCGCCGGCGTCTTGGCCCTGGTGCTGGGGCTGACCGCCACGGTCCTCGGCGGGCAGGCTCTGGCCCGCTCCCGTCGCACCAGCTGACGAGAGCGGTAACGCCGGGTTCGGGTCCGCCGCGGTCATGCCCTGCGGGCGGTCACCGCGCGACGTACCGCGTAGGCAGCGGCTCCGGCGGCCAGGACTGCGGCGCGCCGCTGCTCACCGAGGAGGCATGTAGGGCGAAGGCGAGGACGAGGCAGCCGGCCAGCCCGACGACGGGGATGATCCGCGCCGGTCGTCCCTCGTCCGGCGCGAGGGTCCAGGCACCACTCGATGAGCAGCGGGTCGTCCAGGCGGACGACGTCGGGGTCCAGGCCGGCGCGCCGGAGGAATTCGAGGAGGTTGGCGGGGCCGAGGGCGCGGCCGAGGATTTCGCCGTCGCATCGGACGCGGCGTCCGCCGGGGCGGAAGCTCGCAGAGGCCACCATGTCGGTCGGGTCCTCGCCGGGCTCCAGGAACACGGGCACGATGATCCGCGCGATTTTCGTGGAGCCGTCGGGGTTGAGCCGCAGGGCCGGGCGGATGTTCTGGATGATTTCGACCTGGGAGTTGCGGGTGTAGGCGAAGCAGATGGCTTCGACGCCGCGTTCGCCGGTGATGTCGACGCCTTCGCCGAGGACGTGTACGGAGGCGAGGAGGGGCCGGTGTACGCGCCGGTTGTCGGCGTCGATGCCGTTGGTGAACTGGTAAGAAGCTGCGAAGCCCAAGGCCGGCGAGCGCTGGACCTGGCTGATCATGCCCTCACACACCCGGATCCGCCTTCTGCGCGAGGCCGCCGCCGACTTGCGGCGGCCGCGGGAGAAGCCCGCCGAGCCTGGCCGACTCACCCCGGCCCGAGTCCGCCGGGGTTTCGGAACCTCCGCCCGCACCTGCACTGCCCGGCCTGCGTGCCAAACTCTCAACGCCTGGCCGATCTCGGCCCCGCGACCAGCAGGCCGGCCTCGACGAGGCGGCCGACCGCCGAGGCCGTCATCCGGCGCTGGCAGCGAGGTACCGGGCCACCGAGGGAGGCGGCACCTGGCAGGAACGTCCAGCAGGCGGCGGGCGCGCGGCGGCGGTCGCTGTACCTAAAGCCACACTTACGCGGTACGAGCCATTCCTCTGCCCGTACCAGCCACCGAGCCACGTTTGGCCAACCTCCGAGCGCGACCGATGCTCAGATGCCCCCTGTTCCATGAACTGGCCGTTCCCGAGCAACGACAAGCATCCGGAGGTCTGTCGTGAACCAACTCAAGATCCGTGCTGCCGGCCTGGCTGCCGCCTTGTGTTTAGGATTGTCGCTCCTTCCCACTGCTCATGCCGCCGCTGGCCCGAACACCCCCGCGCAGCCGGTGCCGCAGGCCATGAAGCTGTCCGAACTCGAAGTCCGGGGCGCGGCCGCGGCGACGCCGGTCCAGATCAGGCCCTTGCACGACACCAGCAAGTGCCTGGACGTCGAAGCCGGCTGGACGCACGACGGAGCCAACGTCTTCCAGTGGACTTGCCTGCCGACCCACCCGGCCAACCAGCTGTGGTATCTCGTGCCCCTGACCGACGGCACCTACCGCATCAAGCCGGCCCACGACCCCAGCAAATGCCTGGACGTCGAAGCCGGCTGGACCGGCGACGGAACCAACGTCTTCCAGTGGACCTGCCTTCCGAACTTCCCGGCGAACCAGCGGTGGCACATCACCAACGAGCTGTACCAGGAGGGTCGCGTCCGGTACAGCATCAAGCCGGCTCACGATCCCAGCAGGTGCCTGGACGTCGAAGCCGGCTGGACGCACGACGCAGCCAACGTCTTCCAGTGGACCTGCCTCGGCGTTGGCCAGCGGAACCAGCGGTGGGGCTTCTACTCCGTATAAGTTCGGTCCCCGCAGACAGCAGGACGGCTGAGGCGCTCGTCGGCAGGGTGCCCGCGACCTGGGGACGGGGTGGGGTGGAGGGATGACACGTGCCGGGCGCCGACTTCCCAGGGGTGGGATGGCCGGCGCCCGGCATGGTGGTGGGGGAGGGCCAGCGGCGGCTCCCCGCGACGGCAGGGGCGAGGTAGAGGCTGGTGGTGTGGAGGACTTCCGGGCTGGGGAGGAGCGGCGGCTCCTGGGTCCGGACCGGGAACTGGAACAGTTCCGCGTCCAACCCTTCCTCCAGCGCGGCCGCGGCTGCTGGCTGAGTGCCGACGGGGGCCGGTCCACCGGGTGGTGATCCTTTGCAGGGGTGTGCCAGAGTCCGGCTGTCCCTCCCTGGCGTGGCGTTCACGGCCGGCCGGGCAGTCATGCGGCGGTCGGCAGTTCTCGGGCGGTGCGGGTGATGAAGTGTCGGGTGTGTTCCGGGTTGAGGGCCTGCGCTTGGAGGTGCTCGTGCAGGGTGTTGTAGTGCTGGACGTCGGATCGTTTCTCCGGGTATAGGTCGCTGGTGAACCGTTCCAAATACACCGTCCCCGTCCCGGGGGAACCGGGGAAGTGGAGGATGGAGAACTGTCCCGAGACGCCCGGGTGGGCTCCCGCGCTGTGGGGGAGGACCTGCACGGTGATGTGCGGCTGCGCACCGAGGTGGTTGAGGTACTCAAGCTGCTCGCGCATGACCTGCCGGCTGCCCACCATGCGGCGCAGTGCGGATTCGTCCAGCACGACCCATAAGCGCAAAGGCCGGGCCGGGTGGTGGGCTCGGCACTGGCGGCGCAGCCGGACCTCACGGCGCACGGCGATCTGTTCGGAGGTGGCCAGCGGGATCGTTTCCTCGATGACGGCCCGGGCGTAGGCCGGTGTTTGCAGCAGGCCCGGGATCACCAGGGGCTCGTAGGAGCGGATCGAGGAGGCTTCCGTCTCCAGTGCGATGTAGACCGCGTACGGGACCTCCCCGCAGGCGACCCACCAGCCCTGCCGGTCCGCTTCCCTGGCCATCTGCATCAACGCGTCGACCACCTGCGGGTCGTCGACCTGGTAGAGGCCGCACAGGTCCCGCACATCACGGGCCTTGATGGCGCGGCGGCCGTTCTCCATATGGCTGATCTTGGGCTGGGAGATCAACAGGCGCTCAGCCACCTGCGTACTGGTCAGACCACAAGCCAGACGCAGCCGACGCAGCTCCGCGCCCAGCCGGCGTCGCCT
>NZ_JBVHWK010000011.1:0-153177 GCF_055569445.1 Streptomyces sp. NPDC029122
TCCTTCGACATCGACGCCAACGGCATCATGCACGTCACGGCCAAGGACCTCGGCACGGGCAAGGAGCAGAAGATGACCGTCACCGGCGGCTCCTCGCTCGGCAAGGACGAGGTCGACCGCATGCGCCAGGAGGCGGAGCAGTACGCGGAGGAGGACCTGCGCCGCAAGGAGGCCGCCGAGTCCCGCAACCAGGGCGAGCAGCTCGTCTACCAGACGGAGAAGTTCGTCAAGGACAACGAGGACAAGGTCCCGGCCGACGTCAAGGCCGAGGTCGAGGCCGCCGTCACCGAGCTGAAGGAAAAGCTCAAGGGCGAGGACACCGCCGAGATCCGCACCGCGACCGAGAAGCTCGCCGCGGTCAGCCAGAAGCTCGGCCAGGCCATCTACGCCGACGCCCAGGCCGCCCAGGCCGCCGGTGACGCGGGCCAGGCCGGCGCGGCGGACGCCGCTGACGACGTCGTCGACGCCGAGATCGTCGACGACGAGAAGCCGAAGGGCGGCGCTGCCTGATGTCGGAGGAGACCCCGGGTTTCGACAAGGAGCCTGAAGTCCCCACCGGCGCCGGCGCTGACGACGCGGAGCCGAAGGCCGCCGACTCCTCCACGGAGGGCGAGGCGGCCCCGGCCGGGGACAAGGCCCAGGGCATCGGGCAGGAAGCGGCCCTGCTGGCGCAGCTGGACCAGGCCCGTACCGCGCTCGGCGAGCGCACCGCGGACCTCCAGCGGCTCCAGGCCGAGTACCAGAACTACCGCCGCCGCGTGGAGCGGGACCGGGTCGCCGTCAAGGAGATCGCGGTCGCGAGCCTGCTGACGGAGCTCCTCCCGACCCTGGACGACATCGGCCGGGCGCGGGAGCACGGCGAACTGGTCGGCGGCTTCAAGTCGGTGGCCGAGTCGCTGGAGACCGCCGCCGCCAAGATGGGGCTGCAGCAGTTCGGCAAGGAGGGCGAGCCCTTCGACCCGACGATCCACGAGGCCCTGATGCACTCGTACGCGCCGGACGTCACCGAGACGACCTGCGTGGCGATCCTGCAGCCGGGGTACCGGATCGGCGAGCGCACGATCCGCCCCGCGCGGGTCGCGGTGGCCGAGCCCCAGCCGGGCGCGGCTCCCGCCGCGAAGTCCGAGTCCGGTGACGGCGACACGCCGTCCGACAAGGACACGGATGCCCCCGACGAGGGCTGACGCACACCATGTAGGGATCCGAGAGGAGGGACACCCGGGATGAGCACGAAGGACTTCGTCGAGAAGGACTACTACAAGGTCCTCGGTGTCCCGAAGGACGCCACCGAGGCCGAGATCAAGAAGGCGTACCGGAAGCTCGCCCGCGAGTTCCACCCGGACGCCAACAAGGGCGACGCCTCGGCCGAGGAGCGCTTCAAGGAGATCTCCGAGGCGAACGACATCCTCGGCGACGCCAAGAAGCGCAAGGAGTACGACGAGGCCCGCACGCTGTTCGGGAACGGCGGCTTCCGCCCCGGCCCGGGCGGCGGCGGCTCGTTCAACTTCGACCTGGGCGACCTGTTCGGCGGTACGCAGCAGGGCGGCCAGGGCGGCTTCGGCGGCGGCCTGGGCGACGTCTTCGGCGGCCTGTTCGGCCGCGGCGCCGGCACCGGGGCGGGCCACCGCACCCAGCCGCGCCGCGGTCAGGACATCGAGTCGGAGGTCACCCTCTCCTTCACGGAGGCCGTGGACGGCGCGACCGTCCCGCTGCGGATGTCCTCGCAGGCCCCCTGCAAGGCCTGCTCCGGCACCGGCGACCAGAACGGCACCCCCCGGGTGTGCCCGACCTGCGTCGGCACCGGCCAGGTCTCCCGGGGCAGCGGCGGCGGCTTCTCGCTGACCGACCCCTGCGCGGACTGCAAGGGCCGCGGCCTGATCGCGGAGACTCCCTGTGAAGTGTGCAAGGGCAGCGGGCGCGCCCGCAGCTCCCGCACCATGCAGGTCCGGATCCCGGCGGGCGTCTCCGACGGCCAGCGGATCCGGCTGCGCGGCAAGGGCGCGCCGGGCGAGCGGGGCGGCCCGGCGGGCGACCTGTACGTGGTGGTGCACGTCGGCACGCACCCGGTGTTCGGCCGCAAGGGCGACAACCTCACCGTGACGGTCCCGGTGACCTTCGCTGAGGCCGCTCTGGGCGCCGACATCAAGGTGCCGACCCTGGGCGGCCCCCCGGTCACCCTGAAGCTCCCCCCGGGCACCCCCGGCGGCCGCACCATGCGGGCCCGCGGCAAGGGCGCGGTCCGCAAGGACGGCACCCGCGGCGACCTGCTCGTCACGGTGGAGGTCGCGGTTCCGGCGGAGCTGTCGGACAAGGCCCGCGAAGCCCTGGAGACGTACCGGGACGCGACCGGGTCCGAGGACCCGCGCGCCCTCCTGTTCGAGTCCGCGAAGGGAGCATGACATGGACGGCCGCCGACGACAGCCCCGCTTCGGCGAGGGGGCGTACCAGCTCACCGACGAGACCCCGGTCTACGTGATCTCGGTGGCCGCCCAGCTCTCGGGCCTGCATCCCCAGACCCTGCGCCAGTACGACCGCCTCGGCCTGGTCTCCCCGGACCGTACGGCCGGCCGCGGCCGGCGGTATTCGGCCAGGGACATCGAACTGCTCCGCACGGTGCAGCAGCTGTCCCAGGACGAGGGCATCAACCTGGCGGGGATCAAGCGGATCATCGAATTGGAGAACCAGGTGGCCGCGCTCCAGCAGCGCGTCGCCGAGCTGTCCGCGGCCGTGGACGGAGCGGCAGCCGCCCTCCGGGCCCGCGAGGCCCAGGTGCACGCCTCGTACCGCCGCGACCTGGTCCCGTACCAGCCGCCGGTGCCGGGCAACGCACTGGTCGTCTGGCGCCCCAAGCGCACCGGCGACTGACCTCCCCCAGCGCCCTGAAGGCCCCGTCAGCCCCCTCCCGTCGCGGAGCGGGCCCGACGGGGCCTTCCGCGCGTCACGGGCCCTCTGAGGGCCCGCGGGCCCTCCTCAGCCCTCGGGGAGCTCCGCCGGGTTCGCGCTGTGCAGGATCCCGGACTGGGCGATGAGGTAGCCCAGCTGGGCCCGGCTGCCGCTGCCCAGGGCGGCGGCCAGCTTCGCGATGTGCGCCCGGCAGGTGCGTACGTTCATTCCCAGCCGACGGGCGATCGCCTCGTCCACGTGCCCCTCGATCAGCAGCTGGGCGATGGACCTCTGGACCCCCGAGATACCATCCGGGTGGTGCGTGTAAGTGACCTCGTCGCCCAACGGCACGGCTCTGCGCCACAGTTGTTCGAAGACCTTGATGAGGTAGTCCACCAGTCCCGGGTGCCGCAGTTCCAGGGCCACCCGCCGGTCGTCGCTGGCGGGGATGATGGCCACGGTGCGGTCGAAGATCATGAGACGCTCTATCAGCTCCTCCAGCGTGCGGATCTCCACCTTCCCCGTGGAGATCCGGTCCACGTAGGCGAGCGTGCCCTGGCTGTGCCGCACGGTGTGCTGGTAGAGCGTCCGGATGCTCACCCCGCGGTCGATCATCGGCGTGGCCCGCTCCAGGGACTCGCTGAGGACGAAGGTGGGGCGGGCGCCACCCGGCTGGACCGTCAGGGCCTCGGTGTGGCACTCGGCGGTGGCCAGGTCGATGGCGGCGTTGATCTGGTCGAATCCCTCCAGCACCGTGATGGCGTGGGTGTTGGCGGGGCTCTGCGCGCTGATGGTGAGGAACGGCTCGAATGCATCGGTGAGATCTACGGCGGTGCGTCTGCGCTCCTGGATCTCGCGTTCGATCGGATGGAGCCGCTGGGCCAGCGCGATGGACGGAGGAACCGCGCGCAGCTGGTTCGCGTCGTCCGGGTCGGGTCGCAGCAGTGCGAATTCGAGCAGGCAGGGGGCGTTCACGACCTCGCCGCGGGCCACGCGGCCGGTGCTCAGGGCGGCGGCGTACAGTCGCGCTCCCTCGCTGCACATCTCGGTGACGGGGTGGCGATGTGTCGGGTTTATGTCGCTCTTGGGCAAATCTCCACCCCCCAGGGTCCTGAACATGTAAGAACATGATGCATCGTCCCTGTGGCACTGACGTGCCTGAATGAGCCATCGTCTGTCAGTGCGGGGGAGAGGATTCCATCAAGTGAGGACGAAGCCGACCATGTATAAGAGAATGCTTCGCTCGGCGCTTGCCGTTGTTTTCTCCGCCGTCGCGGTCTTTGGAGCAGTCGTCGCCGTCAGCGGTGACGAGGGAAGCGCTCAGGCTGGTGCCAGCTCGTTGGCCGGGACGGCGGCCGAGAGCGATTTCGGCTGGAACAGCACCCCTGCGAAGGCGTCCTGATGACCCCCGACGACCGCGACTTCCGCCGCGAAATGGCTTCCGCCTACCGTTCCGGGTGGCAGTTCATCGACCTCGCCACGGCGATCCCCTACGCCGGCGACTCGCTGATGGTCACCCTTTTCGGCCAGCCGATAGTCGTCGTGCGCGAGGAGGACGAGGACGTCCGTGCCTACCGCTGCCTGCGCCGCCCCCGGGGCGCACCGCAGCCCGTCCGCTGCGAAGTGCGGTACGGCATGGTCTTCGTCAACCTCGATCAGCGTGACCACCAGCTCTTCGAACCCGATATCACCACCGCCACCCCCCGCAGTGCCTGAGGCGATTCCCCCGTCGTTGCAGATCGCTCCAGGTGCTACCCCCACACAACGGCGCCATCGTGGACCTGACCACGATGGCGCCGTTGTGATGTGCGCGTCCAGTGGTTGAACCGGACAATCGCCCGAGGACCCGTCGGGAAACGCTCGAGGACTCCTGCCGCCCCCCGCGCGCCCTCAGGCCCGGCCCATGGCCCGGTCGAGGGTGATCTCCAGGACCACCCGGTCCGGGTTCGGCGAGGGCGTCCGCCCGTACCGCTCCGCGTAGCGCGCCACGGCCTCGGCGACCGACGCCTCGTCCGTACGGATGACCGCGCGCCCCTCCAGGGTGGCCCAGCGCTTGCCCTCCATCTGGCAGACCGCCGCCCGCGCGCCGCCGCCGGGCGCCGCCAGGACGTTGCGGACCTTCTTGCTGTGCTTGTTGCTGATCACCCGTGCCAGCCCCGCCTCGGGGTCGTAGGTCACGCCCACCGGCACCACGTGCGGGGTGCCGTCCGGCCGCGGGGTGGTCAGGGTGCAGACGTGCCGCTCCCGCCAGAAGGCGAGGTACTCGGGCGTCGGGTTGAGTACGTCATGGGACATGGGCGGAAGCGTACGCCCGCGGACCGGCCGATCCGGCAGGAGAACGGCCTTGAGTGGAATAGACTCAACTTTGCGGATGCTGAATCTGTCAGAGTCCGCACGCCGCCGCCCGTCGTGCGCAAGCGCCACCCAGGCCCGCAGGAGAGGAGAAACCGAGAATGGACGCCGAGCTGACCAACAAGAGCCGCGACGCCCTGAACGCGGCCACGAGCAGGGCCGTCAAGGACGGCCACGCCGACCTGACCCCCGCGCACCTCCTGCTGGCCCTGCTCGCCGGCGAGGACAACGAGAACGTCACCGACCTGCTCGTCGCCACCGACGCCGACCAGGCCGCCGTCCGCGCCGGGGCCGAGCGGCTGCTCGCCGCCCTGCCCAGCGTCACCGGCTCCACCGTCGCGCCCCCGCAGCCCAGCCGCGACCTGCTCGCCGTACTGGCCGAGGCCGACGGCCAGGCCGGCCGCCTGGGCGACGAGTACCTCTCCACCGAACACCTCCTCATCGCCGTCGCCGCCAAGGGCGGACCGGCCGGTGAGGTCCTGTCCGCCCAGGGCGCCACGGCGAAGAAGCTGCTGGACGCCTTCCAGAACGCACGAGGAGCACGGCGGGTGACCACCCCCGACCCCGAGGGCCAGTACAAGGCCCTGGAGAAGTTCGGCACCGACTTCACCGCCGCCGCGCGCGACGGCAAGCTCGACCCCGTCATCGGCCGCGACCACGAGATCCGGCGCGTCGTCCAGGTCCTCTCCCGCCGCACCAAGAACAACCCGGTGCTCATCGGCGAGCCCGGCGTCGGCAAGACCGCCGTCGTCGAGGGCCTGGCCCAGCGCATCGTCAAGGGCGACGTCCCCGAGTCCCTCAAGGGCAAGCGGCTCGTCTCCCTCGACCTCGGCGCGATGGTGGCCGGCGCCAAGTACCGCGGCGAGTTCGAGGAGCGGCTCAAGACCGTCCTCGCCGAGATCAAGTCGAGCGAGGGCCAGATCATCACCTTCATCGACGAGCTGCACACCGTCGTCGGCGCCGGCGCCGGCGGGGACTCCGCCATGGACGCGGGCAACATGCTCAAGCCCATGCTGGCCCGCGGCGAGCTGCGCATGGTCGGCGCGACCACCCTCGACGAGTACCGCGAGCGGATCGAGAAGGACCCGGCGCTGGAGCGCCGCTTCCAGCAGGTGCTGGTCGCCGAGCCCACCGTCGAGGACACCATCGCGATCCTGCGCGGGCTCAAGGGCCGCTACGAGGCCCACCACAAGGTCGTCATCAACGACAGCGCCCTCGTCGCCGCCGCCACCCTCTCCGACCGCTACATCACCTCCCGCTTCCTCCCCGACAAGGCCATCGACCTCGTCGACGAGGCCGCCTCCCGGCTCCGCATGGAGATCGACTCCTCGCCCGTGGAGATCGACGAGCTCCAGCGCTCCGTCGACCGCCTGCGGATGGAGGAGCTGGCCCTGAACAACGAGTCCGACCCCGCCTCCCGCGAGCGCCTCGACAAGATCCGCAAGGACCTCGCGGACAAGGAGGAGGAGCTGCGCGGCCTCACCGCCCGCTGGGAGAAGGAGAAGCAGTCCCTCAACCGCGTCGGCGAGCTCAAGGAGCGCCTGGACGACCTGCGCGGCCAGGCCGAGCGCGCCCAGCGCGACGGCGACTTCGACACCGCCTCCAAGCTGCTCTACGGAGAGATCCCGCAGCTGGAGCGCGAGCTGGCCGCGGCCACCGAGGCCGAGGCCGCGGCCGAGGCGTCGAAGGACTCCATGGTCAAGGACGAGGTCGGGCCCGACGACATCGCCGACGTGGTCGGCGCCTGGACGGGCATCCCGGCCGGCCGCCTCCTCGAAGGGGAGACCCAGAAGCTCCTGCGCATGGAGGACGAGCTGGGCCGCCGCCTGATCGGCCAGACCGAGGCCGTACGGGCCGTCGCGGACGCCGTGCGCCGCACCCGCGCCGGCATCGCCGACCCGGACCGGCCGACCGGCTCGTTCCTCTTCCTGGGCCCGACGGGCGTGGGCAAGACCGAGCTGGCCAAGGCCCTCGCGGACTTCCTCTTCGACGACGAGCGGGCCATGGTCCGCATCGACATGTCGGAGTACTCCGAGAAGCACAGCGTGGCCCGCCTCGTCGGCGCCCCGCCCGGCTACGTCGGCTACGAGGAGGGCGGCCAGCTCACCGAGGCCGTCCGCCGCCGCCCGTACAGCGTGGTGCTGCTGGACGAGGTCGAGAAGGCGCACCCCGAGGTCTTCGACATCCTGCTCCAGGTCCTCGACGACGGCCGCCTCACCGACGGCCAGGGCCGGACGGTGGACTTCCGCAACGCCATCCTGATCCTCACCTCCAACCTGGGCAGCCAGTTCCTGAGCGGGCACGGCCCGGGTGAACCGGTCACCTCGGAGGAGCGCAAGAAGGAGCAGGTCCTCGAGGTGGTCCGGGCGAGCTTCAAGCCGGAGTTCCTCAACCGCCTCGACGACCTCGTGGTCTTCTCCGCGCTGACCCGCGACGAGCTGACCCACATCGCGGAACTCCAGATCGCCCGGCTCGCCAAGCGCCTCGCCGACCGCCGGCTCGTCCTGGACGTCACCCCCGAGGCCCTGGCCTGGCTGGCGGACAAGGGCTACGACCCGGCGTACGGAGCCCGGCCGCTGCGCCGCCTCATCCAGACGGCCGTCGGCGACCGCCTCGCGAAGGAGATCCTCTCCGGCGAGGTCCGCGACGGCGACACCGTACGGGTCGACGTGGCCGGCGACGGCCTGCTGGTCGGCCGGGCAGCGTAAGGGTCCGCCCCCGGACGGGTGAGCCCCGTCCCGCAAGGGCCGCCGCGCCCCCGTGTCCGCCCGGAGCGGATCGGGGGTGCGGGGCTGGACACGGGGTGGGCGCGATGGGGGAGGATGGCTGTATCCGCACGAAGGGAAGTACACGGTGAGCATCGACCCGGCCTCGATTCCGAACTTCGGGGGTAAGCCCGAACCGCAAGGCCAAGGACCGGCGGGCCCCGTCGTGCCCGACCAGGACCTGGTCAAGCAGCTCCTGGAGCAGATGGAGCTGAAGTACGTCGTCGACGACGAGGGCGACCTCGCGGCGCCGTGGGAGGACTTCCGCACCTACTTCATGTTCCGCGGCGAGGGCGAGCAGCAGGTCTTCTCCGTCCGGACCTTCTACGACCGCCCGCACGCCATCGACGACAAGCCGCAGCTGCTCGAGTCGATCGACGACTGGAACCGCCGCACCCTGTGGCCCAAGGTCTACAGCCACACGCACGACGACGGCTCCGTCCGCCTGATCGGCGAGGCGCAGATGCTGATCGGCACCGGCGTCAGCCTGGAGCACTTCGTGTCCTCCACGGTCAGCTGGGTCCGCGCGTCGATCGAGTTCGACAAGTGGCTGCTCGAACAGCTCGGCCTGGAGAAGGACGTCGACTCCGCCGAGGGCGACGACAAGAAGGAGGAGGACGGCGAGTAGCCGTCCGTCCCCCTTACAGGGGTACCCGCGCCATCAGGAGCAGGTACGCCCCGTAGCCGTACGAGAGCCCGGCCAGGCCGGCGGTCACCGCGACCGCCGTGCGCGGCCGGGCTCTCGCCAGTGCGGCCGCCACCGGCAGCAGCAGCGGGAACGCGGGCAGCAGGAACCGCGGCTTCGACTCGAAGAAGCCCGCCCCGCCGAAGGTGATCACCAGCAGCGTCCCGGCGTACACGAGCAGCGGCAGCGGCGTCCGGTCCAGTACGGCCAGCACCGCGAGCAGCCCGGCGGCGGCCAGCGCGGCCAGCGTCACCCCGGCCGGGATGGTCACGGGCCCGCCGGACAGCGCCCGCCAGGCCGTCTCCAGGGTCCCGCCGCCGAAGTCGAAGCGCGAGCCCCACTGCCGCTGCACGGTGAAGTAGCCGAGGGGGTCGTGCCGGTGCGCCCCGACGGCGACGACGTACGCGGCCCAGCCCGCGGGCGCGAGCAGCCCGGCCGCCCACACCGCGGGCGCGCGGTTGCCCCGTACCACCAGCTCCCGCAGGGCCAGCACCGTCACGGCCGCGGCCACGGCGATCCCGGTGGGCCGGGTCAGTCCGGCGAGCGCCGCCAGGGAGGCCGCCCACAGCCAGCGCTCCCGCAGCAGCGCGTACAGGGACCAGGCGGCCAGCGCGCACAGCAGCGGCTCCGTGTAGGCGAGGCTCAGCACCACCGCGTGCGGCAGCGCCGCCCACAGCGCGACGAGCAGCACCCCGGCCCGCGCCCCGAGCAGCAGCTCCCCGATCCGGTACACGCCGACGGCGGCCACCGCCGCGGCCGTCCAGGCCACCACCAGCCCCGCGAGGGGACCGCCGCCGAGGAGGTCCACCAGCAGCGGGTACAGCGGGAAGAAGGCGTAGTCGCTCTGGATGGAGTCGGAGGCGGGCCACATCTGGGTGCGGCCGTAGCCGTTGGCGGCGATGGAGAGGTACCAGAAGGAGTCCCAGGAGCCGCCGAGCACCTTCACCGGGTTCCGGCCGTCCCACCAGGCGCCCAGGGCGATCACCAGCACCCCGGCGCCGCGCACCGCGGCGAACGCCCCGAGTGCGAGCCCGGCCGGCCGGGCCGTCCCCGGTCTTCGTCCCGTCCGCGCGGAGGCGGGCGGGATGCGTCCCGTCGTCACGCCCATGCCGGCCCTACAGCTGCCGGAGGCGGTCCACGGCCTCCTGGAGGACGTGGGTCTGCTTGCAGAAGGCCCAGCGGACCTGGGTGGCCCCGGCGGACGTGTCGTCGTAGAAGACCTGGTTGGGGATGGCGACCACCCCGCAGCGCTCGGGCAGGGCGCGGCAGAAGGCGAGGCCGTCCTTCTCGCCCAGGGGAGAGATGTCGGTGGTGACGAAGTAGGTGCCCTGCGGGCGGAAGACCTCGAAGCCGGCGGCGGCCAGCCCGTCGCAGAGGAGGTCGCGCTTGGCGGCGAGGTCCGCGCGGAAGCCGTCGAAGTAGGACCCGGGGAGGGCGAGGGCCTCGGCGACGGCGTACTGGAAGGGGCCGGAGGAGACGTACGTCAGGAACTGCTTGGCCGAGCGGACCGCGGAGACCAGCGCGGGCGGGGCGGTGACCCAGCCGACCTTCCAGCCCGTGAAGGAGAAGGTCTTGCCGGCGGAGGAGATGGTGACGGTGCGTTCGCGCATGCCGGGCAGGGACGCCAGCGGCACGTGCCCGCCCTCGAAGACGAGGTGCTCGTAGACCTCGTCGGTGACGACCAGCAGGTCGCGTTCCACGGCCAGTTCGGCGATGGCGGCCAGTTCCCCGCGGGTCAGGACGGTGCCCGTCGGGTTGTGCGGGGTGTTGAGCAGGAGCAGCCGGGTGCGCGGGGTGACGGCGTCGCGCAGGGCGTCGAGGTCGGGGCGGAAGTGCGGGGCGCGCAGGGTGAGCGGGACGCGGACCGCGCCGGCCATGGCGATGCAGGCGGCGTAGGAGTCGTAGAACGGCTCCAGCGCGATGACCTCGTCGCCCGGTTCGAGGAGGGCGAGGAGGGAGGCGGCGATGGCCTCGGTGGCGCCGGCGGTGACGAGGACCTCGGTGTCCGGGTCGTAGGACAGGCCGTAGAAGCGCTGCTGGTGGGCGGCGATCGCGGTGCGCAGCTCGGGGATTCCGGGGGCCGGCGGGTACTGGTTGCCGCGGCCGTCGCGGATCGCGCGTACGGCGGCTTCGGCGATCTCGGCGGGGCCGTCGGTGTCGGGGAAGCCCTGGCCCAGGTTGATCGACCCGGTGCGGGCGGCCAGTGCCGACATCTCCGCGAAGATCGTGGTGCCGAAGGCGGCAAGGCGGCGGTTGAGGAAGGGGCGGCTGCTGCTGCTCGCGGGTGCGCTCATGGGCGCCATCCTGCGGGGAACCTCTGGAGTTGCTCAAGTGTGCTTTCGGGGCGTTGGCGCGGGGGCATCCCCCCTGCACGCGGGCCACGGGGGTGCCGCGACCCGGGTGACCGGGGTGTGAGGAAGGGGGCGGGACCGTGGTCCTTGTCCTGGTTCTCGTGGTGGCGGCGGTCGTGGGGATCGTCCTGCTGGTGACGCACTTCTCCGGGCCGGGCGGCACCGGGTCCGGGGGCTCCGGCTCCGGCTCCAGCTCCAGCTGGTGGGCGGGTGGCGGAGGGTCCTCGTTGTCCTGCGGTTCGTCGTCGTCGTCCTGCGGTTCGTCCTCCTCGTGCGGGTCCTCGTCGTCCTGCGGTGGCGGAGGCTGCGGGTCCAGCTGACACTGGTACGGGTGTTGCGGGCGGCGAACCGGACGGTGCGGGGAAGCGTGCGCGGATCCGGTGTGGAAGGGGCGCCCGCAGGGGACAACTTCCTTCGGGCGTCCGCTTGTTCGGGCCGACACTACGGCGTACGGGCGGCGTCGTGTTGAACACGTGAACCGTGAAGCCCCCGGGGGGATGTAAACCCCGTCAAGTTGGGTAAAAACGCTGTGAGTGCCGTGCCTTTCATGATTCCCTCGGTTGAGTAGACCAGTCCCCGGACCTCCCGGGACTTCCTGTGGACCCGTGCCGGTGTCCCCCCACCCGTTGACTACCGCTGGCGGGCCCCGGCCCATCTCCCCTCGCGCGTTTGCGGAGCCGACTCATGCTCACGACCCTCCAGACCACCTACACCGACACGCGTGCCGCCGATCTCGCCTGGGCCCTGGGACGCGACCGGCTGCCCGCCCTGGCCGTACTGAACCTCCAGCTCGCGGACGCGAAGGTGGAGTTGCGCCTGCTCGGGGCCTCTCACCAGGTGCTCCTGGAGGAGGGTGAGGTGCTCTGCTCGGAGACGGTCGCCTGTATGCCCGGCAGCAGTACGCCGCTGCCGCTCGGCGTGGCGAAGCGGGTGGGCGACTACGAGTACGAGTTCGCCGCGCGGGTCGAAACCCTCTCGCGGGGCTCCTTCGCGGGACGGGCCCAGGAGCTGCTCGCACTGGTCGCGGACCACCCCAACGGGCTAGCCGGCACCTTCCCCGGTGACCCGCACGCGTTCACCGCGATGCTCGCGCAGCGCCACGAGGGCCAGGTGCGCTGGCGGACCTGGCACGCGTACCCGCAGGAGGGGCAGTTGGTGGCCACCCGCACCCGGGTGGGCGTGCGGATGGGCGCGCCCGTCTAGAGCGGACGCCCGGCCGGGCCCCGACGCTCACGTTCCGGCGGGCGCTCCCGGCCGGGTACTCCAGGTCGGGTGCTCCCGGCCGGACGGTCGCGCGCGGGCTTGCCCCGATTACTCCAACTGGCCTGACCGACACGCCACTTACACCCATGTGGGTGACAGGGTGTCGGTGGGCGGTGACGTACGGTTCGCTGCATGATCGACCGTTCCGCCCCCCGCGGGCTGCTCCCGGCGGCGGAGCCGCGGGGCGTGCAGACCGTCCATGCCGCCCTGCCCGTACGCCCGCGGACCGGCCGACTCCTCGTGCTGGCCACGGTGTTCGTCTGCGCGGCCTGCGGGCTCGTCTACGAGCTGGAGCTGCTCGCCCTCGGCTCGTACCTCATCGGCGACTCCGTCACCCAGGCGTCGGTCGTGCTGTCCGTCATGGTCTTCGCCATGGGCGTCGGCTCCCTCCTCGCCAAACGCCTGCGCCGCCGGCCCGCCCTCGGCTTCGGCGCCATCGAGGCCGCGCTCGCCCTGCTCGGGGGCTTCTCCGCCATGGCCCTGTACGCGAGCTTCGCCTGGCTCGGCGAGTCCAGGACCGCGCTCGTCGCCTTCTCCTTCGGCATCGGAGTGCTCATCGGCGCGGAGATCCCGCTGCTGATGGTCCTCATCCAGCGCATCCGCAGACAGGACGCCGGCGGGGCCGTCGCCGACCTCTTCGCCGCCGACTACGTGGGCGCCCTCGTCGGCGGGCTCGCCTTCCCCTTCCTGCTGCTGCCCGTGCTCGGCCAGCTCACCGGGGCCATGCTCACCGGCACGGTCAACGCCGTCGTCGGCGGCGGACTCGTCCTGTGGCTGTTCCGCCACGACCTCAGCAGACGCTCCCGCTGGCTGCTGGTCACCGCCAACGCGACCGTGCTCGCCCTGCTCGCCTGCGCCACCCTCCTCGTCGACGACTTCGAACGGGCCGCGCGCACCGCCGTCTACGGCGCGGAGGTACGGGTCGCCGCGCAGACCGGGGTGCAGGAGCTGGTGCTGACCGGGCCGTCCACCGGGTCCCCGCGCTCCCTCGACCTCTTCCTGGACGGCCGGCTGCGGGTCAGCGGCTACGACGAGTACCGCTACCACGAGGCCCTGGTCCACCCCGCCATGACCGGTCCGCACGCCCGCGTCCTGGTCCTCGGCGGCGGCGACGGGCTCGCCGCCCGCGAGGTGCTGCGCTACCGGGACGTCGCCTCCGTCACCGTCGTCGAGCTCGACCCCGGCGTGGTCCGCCTCGCCCGCACCGACCCGATGCTCTCCGCGCTCAACGCCCGGGCGTACGAGGACCCGCGCATGGACGTGGTCACCGAGGACGCCTTCCGCTGGCTGCGGGGCCCCGCAGCCCGGCACCGCTTCGACGTCATCCTCTCCGACCTGCCCGACCCCGGCATCACCCCGAGCACGAAGCTGTACTCGCAGGAGTTCTACGGGCTCGTCGCGCGGGCCCTGACGCCGGGCGGACGCATCGCGGTGCACGCCGGCCCCCTCACCACGAGGCCGCGTACGTACTGGACCGTCGAGTCCACCCTGCGGGCGGCCGGCCTGCTCACCACCCCCTACAGCACGGGCGGCCGGCTCTCCGGCTTCGCCGCCGGGCCGGACCGCACCCAGGGCGCGGCCGACGCGCCGCCGCAGGACTGGGGCTTCGTGCTCGCCGCCCACGACCGGGTGCCCGAGCTGCGCGTGGACCGCGACACCCCCGCCCTGCTGGCCGTGTCGACCCAGGGGCTGCGGGACGCGGCCCGGGACGCCGCCCGGGGCCGGCCGGCCGGGCTCCCGCCGTCCACGCTGCCGCATCCGCGATACCAGTGAGCCCGGGCGTCGTGTCCGTGTGCACGGGCGGGTCCCGTCGGTAGGCTCGACCGCATGGAGCATCAGGTGTTCGTTCCGGTACCGGCAGAAGACGTCCGCGCCGTGCTGCGTGATCCCGCCCGGGTGGCCCGCTGCGTCCCCGGGCTCCAGCAGGACGCCGACACCGCTGCCGGGCCGCCGGCCGGGCGGCTCAAGGTCCGGGTCGGCGGGCACACCGTGACCTACCGGGGCGTCCTGTCCCTCACCGAGCGGGACCCCGACCACTTCGCCGCGGAGGGCGAGGGCGCCGAGGTCCGCGGCAGCGGGACCGTCAGCCTCGCGCTCGTGCTGCGGCTGGTGCCGTACGACGGCGGGACCCGGCTGGAATTCAGCGGCGGGGCCACGGCGGACGGCCGGGCCGCCGCCTTCGACCCGCAGGCCGCCGCCACCGCCGCCGGGCGGCTGCTCGACCGCTTCGCCGCCAACCTGGCCGGCGCGGCCGGCGCCGCGGGCGACCCGGTGGCCGAGGCCGAGGAGGCGGAGACCGAGGGGGAGGCCGAGTCCGGCCCGTCGGTCTTCGACACCGAGGTCCCGCCTCCCTCGCTCGACCCCTTCCTCGACGGCGATCTCACCGAGTTCGCCTCCTTCGCCGGGGCGGGGAGCGGGGAGGAGCCGGACGCGGGCCCCGCCGGCCCCGGACGCCCGCCGGCCGAGGCGGCCCACGCCCGCCGCACGATGATCGGCCGCAGCGCGGAGGAGGTCGACCACGCGCCCCCGCGCGGCCGCTACGCCCCGGTCCCGGCCCCGTCCTCCGCCGGCGGCCAGAACGGCCTGCGCTGGATCGCCCCGGCGGCGGCCCTGGCGCTGGCCTCGGCGGTCGTGGTCGGAAGGGCGTTGCGCCGGCGCCGTTGACGCGCCGTAGGGTCGCCGTATGACTACGCAACTGAGCGCCGGCGGCGCGGAACTCACCATCGATCAGGAAAACGGCTGCCGGGTCAGCAGTCTGCGCGTCGACGGCATCGAGCTGCTGCGTCAGGGCCCGAAGTTCGGGTCCTTCCCGATGGTCCCCTGGTGCGGGCGTACGGCGAACGGCCGGTTCCATGACGGCGCCAAGGTCCACCAGCTGCCGCTCAACCATCCGCCGCACGCCCTCCACGGCTTCGCCCGCGACGCGCCCTGGAAGACGGCCTCCGTCGACGGCACCACTGCGGCCTTCACCTATGACCTCGTCGACCCCTGGCCCTACGCCGGCCGGGTGACGCAGGTCTTCGAGCTGGGCGAGGACGCGCTGACGATCCGCATGGGCGTGGAGACGTACCAGGACTCCTTTCCGGCGCAGGCGGGCTGGCACCCCTGGTTCAACCGGGTCCTGACCGACGGCGGGGAGCCGGCCCGGATCGGCTTCGACCCGGCCTGGCAGGAGGAACGCGACGAGGACCACATCCCCACCGGCCGCCGGATCGACCCGAAGCCCGGCCCCTGGGACGACTGCTTCGGGATGCCCTACGGGGTCGACGTCACCCTCGCCTGGCCCGGCCAGCTGGACCTGAGGGTCACCAGTCCCGCCGAATGGGTGGTCGTCTACGACGAGCAGCCCGAGGCCGTCTGCGTCGAGCCGCAGTCGGGCCCGCCGAACGGCCTGAACACCCTCCCGCGCCTGGTCACACCGGTGGACCCGCTGGAGATCTCCACGACGTGGGCGTGGCGCCGGCTCGGCTAGCCCGCACTTAAGCTCGTTGTCATGAGTGACGTCAACGAAGTAATGCCGTCCGGCACACGCGATGCGCTTCTGCAGCAGATCAAGGACAAGGCCGTCGTGCACGGCAAGGTGACGCTTTCCTCCGGCAAGGAGGCCGACTACTACATCGACCTCCGCCGGATCACCCTCGACGGCGAGGCGGCCCCGCTGGTGGGGCAGGTCATGCTGGACCTCACCGCCGACCTCGAGTTCGACTGCGTCGGCGGCCTGACCCTGGGCGCCGACCCGGTCGCCACCTCGATGCTGCACGCCTCCGCCGCGCGCGGCGAGCGCCTGGACGCCTTCGTCGTCCGCAAGGCGCAGAAGGCCCACGGCATGCAGCGCCGCATCGAGGGCACTGATGTGAAGGGCAAGCGCTGCCTGGTCGTCGAGGACACCTCGACCACGGGCGGCTCGCCGCTGACCGCCGTCGAGGCGGTCCGCGAGGCCGGCGGCGAGGTCGTCGCCGTCGCCACCATCGTGGACCGCGGCGCGGCCGACGCGATCGCCGAGGCGGGCCTGCCCTACCTCACCGGCTACCGGCTCGGGGACCTGGGTCTCGCCTGAGCCCTCCCCGGCGGCTGCGGCCGTCTCGGATCGTGGGCGTGAAGGGGTGGCGGCCGGTCGCGGTCCGGGGTCAGGGCAACGGGCGGCCCAGGTCCCGGAGGCCGACGCTCCGGTCCTGACCTGCGCCTTTTCGGAGGGCCGGGGTGTTTCACGTGGAACACCCCGGCCGTCCCGCCGAACGAGGGGTGACAGGCGGGGTGGAGTGTCGCGCCGAGTCTGGAAAGATAGGCGCGACGGCGACGTCGCCCCCAGGTCAGGGCCCGCAATAAGCACACTCCCCGCACATCCAAGGAGCGGACAGATGCCCATCGCAACCCCCGAGGTCTACAACGAGATGCTCGACCGGGCGAAGGCAGGCAAGTTCGCCTACCCGGCCATCAACGTCACCTCGACCCAGACCCTGCACGCTGCGCTGCGCGGCTTCGCGGAGGCCGAGAGCGACGGCATCATCCAGATCTCCACCGGCGGTGCCGAGTTCCTGGGTGGCCAGTACAGCAAGGACATGGTCACCGGCGCGGTCGCCCTGGCCGAGTTCGCGCACGTCGTCGCCGCCAAGTACGACGTCACCGTCGCGCTGCACACGGACCACTGCCCCAAGGACAAGCTGGACGGCTACGTGCGTCCGCTCCTGGAGGTGTCCGCCGAGCGCGTCGCCCGCGGCCTGAACCCGCTCTTCCAGTCGCACATGTGGGACGGCTCCGCCGAGACCCTGGCCGACAACCTGGCCATCGGCCAGGAGCTGCTCGCCAAGGCAGCCGCCGCGAAGATCATCCTCGAGGTCGAGATCACCCCGACCGGCGGCGAGGAGGACGGCGTCAGCCACGAGATCAACGACGAGCTGTACACCACCGTCGACGACGCGATCCGCACCGCCGAGGCCCTGGGCCTGGGCGAGAAGGGCCGCTACCTGCTCGCCGCCTCCTTCGGCAACGTGCACGGCGTCTACAAGCCGGGCAACGTCGTCCTGCGGCCCGAGCTGCTCAAGGACCTCCAGGCCGGCGTCGCGGAGAAGTTCGGCAAGGCCTCTCCGTTCGACTTCGTCTTCCACGGCGGCTCGGGCTCCACGCCGGAGGAGATCGCCACCGCGCTGGAGAACGGCGTCGTGAAGATGAACCTCGACACCGACACCCAGTACGCCTTCACCCGCCCGGTCGCGGACCACATGTTCCGCAACTACGACGGTGTCCTGAAGGTCGACGGCGAGGTCGGCAAGAAGTCCACCTACGACCCGCGCACCTGGGGCAAGCTGGCCGAGGCGAGCATGGCCAAGCGCGTCACCCAGGCCTGCGCCGACCTGCGTTCCACGGGCACCAAGCTGAAGTAAGCGGCGAGGGCCCGAAGGGGTCCGCCGGGACCTGAAGGGGTCCGCCGGTCCGTCACGGACCGGCGGACCCCTTTTCCGTACGCCCCGCGCCGTGGATGCGGCTGGGTACGACAGGGGTCCGGCAGGGATTCGGTGCGGATTCGGTACGGATTCGCCCGAGGTGACATACGCCGGTGGACGTGGAGGGCGGCGATGGTGTGGAATCTAGGCAGAGAAACGTACCCGCCGGGATGTAATGCCGGCGGGCCAGGAGAGGCGACGCCGGCGATGAAGACAGTGCGACCCCAGGTGAAGCAGGACCGGGCGGTGCGCACGCGTCGGGCGATCCTGGAGGCGGCGGCGCTGGTGTTCGAGGAGTACGGCTACGACACGGCCAAGCTCTCGGACATCGTCAACATCGCCAAGGTCACCAAGGGCGCGCTCTACTTCCACTTCGACTCCAAGGAAGGCCTGGCCCAGGCCGTCATCGACGCGCAGAACGAGTCGCAGCCGCAGATGCCGCCGCAGCAGTACAAGGCGCAGGAGTTCGTGGACATCGGCATGGTCTTCTCGCACCAGCTGCGGCACGACGCGCTGATGCGGGCCAGCGCCCGGCTCACACTGGACCACGCAGGCCGCAGCCTGGACCGGGTGACCCCGTACCAGACCTGGATCGAGCTGCACGTCCCCTTGCTGGAGGAGGCCCAGCGGCGCGGGGAACTGCTGCCGAACGTGGACCCGTGGGTCCCGGCCCGCCTGATCGTGGGCGCGTTCGCGGGACTGAACACCATGTCGTACACGCTGGGGCTGGACCTGGACGCGCAGGTCTCGGAGCTCTACACGCACGTGATGCCCGGCGTGGTGGTCCCGGCCGTGGCGATCCGGCTGGACACGGCCCCCGGGCGGGGGGCGCGGGCGCTGTACGGGCCGCAGGGGACGCACGAGTGCCGGTACGGCTGCGCGGGCGGTGTGCCGCCCCGGGAGGGGGAGGCGCCCGAGGAGGTCCGCGTGACCGCCGAGGGAGATCGCGTGGCCGCCGAGGGGGCCCGGGCGGCCGTCGAGGAGATCTCCGCCTGAGGCCGGTCCGTCCCGCCCGCCCCCTTCCCAAAAAGATCCTTCCGGGTATGATTTTTCTGCTCGCCTGCCCAGGGAGATCACTGTGGACATTGAGGTACTCGGCGCACCACGGGTCACCGAGAACGGTGTGCCCATCACGGCCCCCACGCCGGAGTCCCGGCACGTCCTGGCGGTCCTCGCCGCCTGTCCCGACCGGGTCGTGCCCGCTTCCGTCCTCGCGGACGAGCTGGCCCGCCGCGTCCCGCCCGAGCACGCCCACGCCGCCCTGCACACCGCCGTACGCCGGCTGCGCGAGCGGTTCGCCGAGGCGCTGGGCGCCAGCTCGGTACGCACTCCCGAGACCGTGCTGTCCACGCGGCCCGGGGGGTATCTTCTCGACACCGGCGGCGGCCGCTGCGACGTCCGCGAGTTCGAGCGCGAGGCGGGCGCCGGCTACCGGGCCATGGGGCGGGGCGACGCCGTGCGGGCCGCCGCGAGGCTCCGCCGGGCACTGGACCTGTGGACCGGCCCCGTCCTGGACGGCATCGACGCCGGGACCTGGCTGCGCCGCCGCATCGCCTGCCTCGACGCCGACCGGCTCTCCGTGCTCGGCCAGTGGGTCGAGGCGGAGCTCGCGCTCGGACGCCACCGCGAGCTGCGCCTCGCGCTCGCGGGCCTGCGCGGCGCGGGAGCGGGCCGCCCCGGCGACGCGTACCTGGCGGCCCTGGGCCGGGCCGAGGCCCGCGTCGAGGCCGCACGGACGGCCCGCCCGGCCCCCGGGCTCACCCTGAGCTGCGCCGCCCGCACCTGACTTGGCGTCATACCCCCGGGGCGGCTGCTTGACCCCCCGCCCGGCGGAACCTAGGTTCGGGTCCGGGGACGGAAAGCGGCTGGTCGGGTGGGGGGAGCGGCGGTATGCGCGGGGACGGGGGCGGCCCGCTGGCCGTACTGGAACTGCTCGCTGCGGACGCCCCGCAGAGCCGCTACGAGACCCTGCTCGCCGAGGCCCGCGCCGCGGGCGCGGACGAAGCCGAACTCGCCGCCCTCACCCGGGCCGTGGAACTCGCCCGCTCGGTACGGGCCCGCGCGAGCAGCGGCAAACAGCGCGAGGCCGCCCTCACCGCCCTCGTCGACACCGCCCACGACCTGACCTCCCCGTACGACATCGACGGCCTGCTGCGCCTGATCACCCGCCGGGCCAGACGCCTCCTCGGCTTCGACATGGCCTGGCTGTCGCTGAGCCGCCCGGACGGGTCCGCGTACGTACGCACCTCCGAGGGCGAGACCACCGCGCTCAACGTAGGCCTCGAACTCGGCACCGGCCGGGGCCTCGGCAGCATCGCGCAGGCCCGCCGCTCCCCGGTGTGGACCCCGGACTACCTCGCCGACACCAGCATCGCGCACGCCCCCGGCATCGACGCCGTCGTCGAGGCGGAGGGTCTGCGCGCGATCATCGCGGTCCCGCTGCGGCGCGGGGACTCCACCCTCGGCGCCCTCTACGGATCCGACCGCGCTGTACGGGAGTTCACCCCGGACGAGATCGGCATCATGCTCTCCCTCGCCGACCTGGCCGCGGTCGCCATCGAGAAGGCCCGGCTGCTGGAGCAGACCCGCGACGAGGTCACCGAGCTGGAGGCCTACGGCTCGCGCACCCACACCGCCCTCACCCGGGTCCGCTACCTGTGGGAGTGCCACGCCCGGCTGGCCGGGCTGGTCCTGGACGGCGCCGGTCTCGCCACCGTTGCCCGGGCCACCGCCGACGCGCTGGACGGCGTGCTCCAGGTGCGCGACCCGGGCGGGCGGCCGCTGACCGCGACCGGGGAACTCCCCGGCCTGGACGAGGAGGCGGTGACCAAGGGCGCCCTCCAGGCCCTCACCGACCGGCGTCCGGTGCGCCTGCCCGGCGACCTGTGGCTGGCCCCGGTACTGGCGGGCGCCGAGGACCTCGGGGTGCTGCTGCTCAGCGCCTCCGCGCCGCTCGCCGAGGAGGACGTACGGCTGCTCCAGCTGTCCGCCCAGTCCGTCGCCTCCCTGATGCTGATCCAGCGGGGCACGGCCGCCGCCGAGGGCCCCGTCCACGACGAACTCCTCGCGGACCTGCTGGACCGGCCCCACTCCGTCGACCTGCACCTGCTGGAGCGCACCCGCCGGCTCGGCATCGACCTCGACCGCCCGCACGTGGTGGTCGTCGCCCGGCCGGAGGGCGGCGAACTGGGCAAGGCCGTGGCCTGGGCGTCCTCGTACGCGTACCGGACGGGCGGGCTCAAGGGCGTCCGCCGGGGCTGCATCGTCCTGGTCCTGCCCGGCACCGACGCCTCCGCCGCCGCGCACCGGGCCTCCGCGGAGCTGTCGCCGCTGCTCGGCCACGCCGTGTCCACCGGGGCCGCCGGGCCCACCCGGGGCCCGGGCGAGGTGGCCCGCGTCTACGCCGAGGCCGTGCGCTGCCTGGACGCGCTGACCGCGCTCGACGGGGTGGGCGGCACCGCCTCCCTGCGCGAACTGGGCTTCCTCGGCATGCTGCTGTCCGCCGACCACGACGTGGAGTCGTTCATCGCCGGGACCATCGGCCCCGTCCTGGAGTACGACGCGGACCGGCTGACGGAGCTGACCCGCACCCTGGAGGCGTACTTCGCCTCGGGCGCCAGCCCCACCCGCGCCGCCGAGGCCCTGCACGTGCACCCGAACACCGTCTCGCGCCGGCTGGACCGCATCGCCGAACTCCTCGGCCCCGACTGGCAGGAGCCCGCCCGCGCCCTGGAGATCCAGATGGCCCTGCGGCTGCGCCGGACCCGCACGGTCCTGCACGACCGCCGCGCCGCCGCCGACCGGGCCTGAGGCCCCGCACCCGGCCTTCCGGAGCCCGCCGGGGCGGGGCCTCACGCCGCCGCGTAGTGCTCCGTGCCGGTCAGGGCACGGGCCGCGTGCGCGACCGAGGCCAGCGTGACGTGCCGGTGCCAGCCGGGCAGGGCCCGGCCCGCGAAGTCCCGCAGCCCCGCCTCCCGTCCGCTGTGCTCGGCGGCGAAACCGACCCGCCGGCCCTGCTTCGTCAGCCGCAGCAGCGGGCCCACGGGGAGCCGTACCAGGTCCGTCAGCCACAGCTGCGCCGGAGGGCGGCGCGGGTCCGTCCACTCGCCGACCAGCAGCAGGTGGCGGCGGCGGGCCGGAGAGGGGTCGGGCATCATCACCCGCACCGCGACCGCCAGGGTGCTGCGGTGACGGCCCCCCGGCAGCGTCGGGTCCGGGTCGGTCCACTCCACCGGGGTGCACAGCCCCTTCACCGCCTGCAGGACGTCCCGCGCGGGGCGCGCCCCCGCGCCGTGGCCCGGCAGCGCCGGGTCGGTGACCAGCAGCGGAGTGGCCGGGCCGATGCGGGCGATGACGGGCAGTCCGGCCTCCGCGAAGCGGTTCATGGTGGAACGGCTGCCGATCCGCTGGATGTCGAGCACCACCGGGCGCCGGTTGCCGCTGCGCCGCACGGTCTCGATGACGGCGGTCGCCGCGGACTCCTCGTACGCGGCCTGCGCGTCGGCCGGCTCCAGCGGTTCGGAGCCGTCGCCCTCCGGCAGGTGCATCCGCCACCCGACCGGAGTGACCAGCCCCGCCGAGGCGAACCAGGTCCCGAAGGCCTGCTGCCCCCGGAACATCTGCCCCTGGTGCGGGTCGAAGCGGTGCGCCACCCCCACCGAGTGCTCCCCGCCCTTCGGGATGGCCATCGGCTGCGCCACCCACGCGGTCAGGGGGGTGGCCGCCTGGAGGAACCCGGCGAGCGAGGCGCGGATCGGCTCCCAGTCCCAGGTGGAGCCGGAGATGAAGTGGTGCATGCTCTGCTCCGCGGCACCGCCCCCGAACTGCCCCGCGATCCCGCGCATCGACTTCCGGCCGGGCAGCGCCAGCAGCCCCCGCACGTACTGCCGGCCCTTCTCCCGCTGGTCCTTGCGGCGCAGCGAGCACAGGACCGCGGCACACAGGTCGTCGGCCGCCTCGTGGACCGGGTCCCGCCGGACCGGCACCGCCGTCCCCGTCCCCCTGCTGTTGATGCTGCTCATGACCGCTTTCACGACATGCCCCCCTCGGCGTGCGTCCACTGCGCCTCTACCGTCCGCCGAGCACCCCTCTTCCGGGGAGGTGCGCCGGCCACCGCACTTCGCCGGATCGTGGTGGGGCCGCCACACCCCCGCCGGACTTGACGGACTGCCCGGGCGGACCTGGCCGGTCCCCCGCGCGTCGGGCACGGTCGGATCGCGGGGCCCACGGGCCGCGGTGCCGGGCCCGCCCCGGCGCGGTGCCCCGCACGGCGGCGGTGCGACACGGGAGGGGCGGGGTGCAGTTCGGCGTCTTCTCGATCGGCGAGGCCGTCCCCGATCCGTCGACCGGCCGCACGCCGACCGAGCACGAGCGGATCCGGGCCATGACCGCCCTCGCCGTGCGGGCGGAGGAAGCCGGCCTCGACGTCTTCGCCACCGGCGAGCACCACAGCCCGCCCTACGTGACCTCCTCGCCGCCGACGCTGCTCGGCTACCTCGCCGCGCGCACCCGGCGGCTGATCCTGTCGACCGCCACCACCCTGGTCACGACCAACGACCCGGTCCGCGTCGCCGAGGAGTACGCGCTGCTCCAGCACCTGGCGGGCGGCCGCCTCGACCTGATGACGGGCCGGGGCAACACCCCGAACTGCTATCCCTGGTTCGGCCAGGACCTGCGCCAGGGCATCGCGCTGGCCCGGGAGAACTACGCCCTGCTGCACCGCCTGTGGCGGGAGGAGGACGTCGACTGGCGGGGCCGTTTCCGGGCCCGCCTCGACGGCTTCACCTCCGTGCCCCGCCCGCTGGACGGCGTACCGCCCTTCGTGTGGCACGCGTCGGTGCGCTCGCCGGAGATCGCGGAGCAGGCCGCGTACTACGGCGACGGCTTCTTCGCGGACAACCTGTCCGCTCCCGTCGAGCAGTACGCGCGCCTGGTGGAGCTGTACCGCGCCCGGTACGAGGAGCACGGCCACGGCACCGCCCGGCAGGCCGTCGTCGGGCTCGGCGGGCAGGTCTTCGTACGGGCGCGCTCGCAGGACGCGGTGCGCGCGTTCCGCCCGTACTTCGACCGGTCCCGGCTCCACGGCGGGCGCTGGTCCCTGGAGGAGTGCGCGGCCCGGACCCCGCTGGCGGTGGGCAGTCCCGACCAGGTCATCGAGAAGGTGCTCACCTTCCGGGAGGTCTACGGGGACTACCAGCGCCAGCTCTTCGCCGTGGACCACTGCGGGCTGCCGCTGGACGCGGCCCTGGAGCAGGTCGACGTGCTGGGCGAGCGGATCGTGCCGGTCCTGCGCCGGGAGCTGGCCGCCTCACGGCCCGCGGGCGTACCCCCGGCTCCCCGCCATCCGGCGGCCGGGCCGGGGGGTGCGGGCCACCCGCCGGCCGGACGCGCTGCCCGGCGCTGCTCGGCCGCGGGCCGTTTGGCCGTGGGCCCCGCGCCTGCCTCGCCGCTGCCGCCGCCCGCTTCGCCACTGCGCGCCGTCGTCGGCCAGACTGGGCCCATGTCGATTCACCAGAACCTGCTCGGGGGCCCCGCCCCCACCCACCTGCCCGACGAGCCCGCGCCCCGCGAGGCGCTCGCCGCCGGTACCGACCCGGCCGAGGTGGCCGCCGCGCACCCCTCCTCCTCGCTCGCCTGGGCCGCCCTCGCCGACCAGGCGTACGCCGCCGGCCGGACGGTGGAGTCGTACGCGTACGCCCGTACCGGCTACCACCGCGGCCTCGACGCGCTGCGCCGGGCCGGCTGGAAGGGCCACGGCCCCGTGCCGTGGGAGCACGAGCCGAACCGCGGCTTCCTGCGCGCCCTGCACGCCCTGGCGCGGGCCGCCGGGGCCATCGGGGAGAAGGAGGAGTACGAGCGCTGCTCGACCTTCCTGCGCGACTCCTCGCCGACGGCGGCGGACACGCTCGCATAACGCTGTCGAGGCTCGCCCTAGAGGGTCTCCGGATCCCCTGCTTATGATGCGTGGCAGGGGACCGGGGCTCCACTTACCTCACCGGAAGGAGCGGACCGCTACCCGGAAGCACGTGTCGAGGAGACAGAAATGTCGCACGCCCTTGATGCCTCCGGAGCCGGTTCGGACACCCCGAACCTCGACTTCGACGGCACGACTCCGTACGAGGACTACGTCCAGGCGGACGTCCTCACCCACCTCCAGCACCTGCGCTCGGACGACCCCGGCGAGATGGTGTTCCTGGTGACCACCCAGGTCATGGAGCTGTGGTTCACGGTCATCGTCCACGAGTGGGAGACGGCCGCCCGCGCCCTGCGCGAGGACGACATCCCCGTCGCGATGGACGCGCTGAAACGATCCCTCCGCGAGCTGGAGGCCCTGAACGCCTCCTGGCGGCCGCTGGCCCAGCTCACCCCCGCGCAGTTCAACGCGTACCGCGCCGCCCTGGGCGAGGGTTCCGGTTTCCAGTCGGCGATGTACCGCCGGATGGAGTTCCTGCTGGGTGAGAAGTCGGCGTCGATGCTGGTCCCGCACCGGGGCGCGCCGCGGGTCCACGCCGAACTGGAGAAGGCCCTCCACGAGCCCAGCCTGTACGACGAGACCCTGCGCCTGCTGGCCCGCCGCGGCCTTCCGGTTCCCCGGGCGGTCCTGGACCGGGACCTCGCCCTGCGGTACGAGCCCTCCGCCGAGGTCGAGGCCGTCTGGACGGCCCTGTACGCGGACCCGTCCGGCCCGCACGCCGACCTGCACCGCCTCGGCGAGGTGCTGACGGACGTCGCCGAGCTGGTCTGGCGCTGGCGCAACGACCACCTGGTCGCGACGCGCCGGGCGATGGGCGCGAAGACGGGAACGGGCGGCTCGGCCGGGGTGACCTGGCTGGAGAAGCGCGCGTCGAAGAACGTCTTCCCCGAGCTCTGGACGGCCCGCAGCCATGTCTGACCCCGGCCTGAACCCCATACCGGAGCTCCAGGAACGGGCCGCGAGGCTCGACGACGAGGACGGGCTCGGCAAGCTCCGCGCGCGCTTCACCCTCCCCGAGGGGGTCGTCTACCTCGACGGGAACTCCCTCGGCCCGCTGCCGGCGGGCGTTCCCGGCGCCGTGGCCGACGTCGTGCACCGCCAGTGGGGCGAGCTCCTCATCCGCTCCTGGGACGAGAGCGGCTGGTGGACCGCCCCGCAGCGGATCGGCGACCGCATCGCCCCGCTGATCGGTGCCGCCCCCGGTCAGGTGACCGTCGGCGACTCCACCAGCGTCAACCTCTTCAAGGCGCTGGTCGGCGCCGCCCGCCTGGCGGCGCCCGGCCGGACCCGGATGCTGGTCGACGCCACCACCTTCCCGACGGACGGCTACATCGCCGCGTCCGCCGCCCGGATGACCGGCCTCGAACTCGTCCCGGTCGATCCGGCCGACGCGGCCGGCGCCTTCGGCGACGACACCGCCGTGGTGCTGCTCAACCACGTCGACTACCGCACGGGCCGGCTGCACGACCTGCCCGCCCTCACCGGCGCCGCGCACGCCGCGGGCGCGCTGATCGTGTGGGACCTGTGCCACAGCGCCGGAGCCCTGCCCGTCGGCCTCGACGCGCACTCCGTCGACCTCGCGGTGGGCTGTACGTACAAGTACCTGAACGGCGGCCCCGGTTCCCCGGCCTACATCTACGTGGCCGAGCGGCACCAGGGTGCCTTCGACTCCCCGCTGCCCGGCTGGAACGGCCACGCCGAGCCCTTCGCGATGACCCCGGAGTACGTCCCCGCCGGGGGCGCGGCCCGGGTGCGCGTCGGGACCCCGGACATCCTGTCCATGCTGGCGCTGGAGTCGGCCCTCGACGCCTGGGAGGGCGTCGACATCGAGGCGGTGCGCGCCAAGTCCCTCGCGCTGACCGACTTCTTCCTCGAGTGCGTGGCCGCGTACGTCCCGGACGGGCGGGTGGAGCCGGTGACCCCGGCCGAGCACGGCCGGCGCGGCAGCCAGGTCTCGTTGCGGGCCGTGGGCGCCCGCGAGGTGATGGCCGAGCTCATCTCCAGGGGGGTCGTCGGGGACTTCCGCGCCCCCGACGTCCTGCGGTTCGGGTTCACGCCGCTCTACGTCGGTTTCGCCGACGTGGAGCACGCGGCGCGCACACTGGGTCGCATTTTCGGGTGACGCGGTAGCGAAACGTCACACCACGGGGCGGGCGGGGCTACGGCTCCGCCCGCCTCCGTGCGGGCCCGATCCGGCGGCTGGTGGGGCGTGCAGGCCTGGTACGGTCCCGCTCTGTCGGAACACCGGAACATCTGTCCCCCCTGTCCCACGCGTTACCGAGAGGTTGAGCCGATGACGGACCCCGCAGTCGAACGGGACGCCGCCGAGGCCGCCTCGGCCTTCGCCCACCCCCCGGTCGCGCCCGACGCGAGCGCCGCGTACGGGGACCACCCCGACCAGGTCATCGACTTCTACGCCCCGCGCGGCGAGGGCCCGGCCGGCTCCGCCCCGCTGGTCGTGGTCCTGCACGGCGGGGCCTGGCGGGCCCCGTACGACCGGCAGCACATCACCCCCTTCGCGGACCTCCTCGCCCGGCGGGGCTTCGCCGTCGCCAACGTCGAGTACCGGCGCGGCAGCTCCCTGCCCCACCAGGACGCCGAGGGGCCGGTGGCCGGGCGCTGGCCCGAGACCTTCGACGACGTGGCCGCCGCCATGGACGCCCTGCCCGGCCTGGCCGCGGCCGCCCTGCCCGCCGCCGACTCGCGGCGGACCGTGGTGGCCGGCCACTCGGCGGGCGGCCAGCTCGCGCTGTGGGCGGCGGCGCGGCACGTCCTGCCGTACGGCGCGCCCTGGCGGCTGTCCGGCCCGCCGCCGCTGCGCGGTGTGGTGGCGCTGGCCCCGATCGCGGACTTCGGGGTCGCGGAGGAACGCGGCGTGTGCGGCGGCGCGTCGGCGCAGCTGCTGGGCGGGCCGGAGCACTGGGAGGCCCGGCTGCCCTTCGCCGATCCGGCGGCGCTGCTCCCCACGGGCATCGCCACCACCGTGGTGCACGGGCGGGAGGACATCGTGGTCCCGCCGGCGGTGGCGGAGTCGTACGTGGCCGCGGCCGCGAAGGCGGGCGAGATGGTCGGTCTGACCCTGGTCGAGGGCGTCGGCCACTTCCCCCTGATCGATCCGGCGGCGGACGCCTGCGCGGTGGTCGCGGAGGAGATCTCCCAACTGGCCTGGTAGCCGCCCGCGGTGTGGAGCGGCCGGTCAGCGGCGGGACGCGGCCCGCCGGGGCGGGGTGATGCGGACGCGCTTGCCGGCCGGGGCGCTCTCTATGTCGTCCAGCTGCGCGGTGATCGTCGCGCGGAGGTCGTCGTAGTCCTCGAAGCGGTGGTCGTTGAAGAGCGTGTAGCCCGTCCACATCAGGTTCGCGCAGACCCGCGCCGGTACGCGACCGGTCCGGGCGCCCATGCCGACGAGCGCCACCGAGCGGATGCTGCCGGGCCGCGTCTCGTTCTGCTGGTGGATCGCCTGGAAGGCGGCCGCACAGGCCAGGGCCACGTTCAGGGTCTCGCTGACGTTCTGCGAGGACGTCTCCATCGTCGGCGTCGAGATCAGGAACCGCGGGGTGACCGCCCCGGACGGCACGCACACCGCGCTGCCCACCGGGAGGCTGCCCGCGAACCGGTCGCGTATCGCCCGCTGCACGCGCAGCTGGATGCCGGCTCCCAGGAACCGCTTGACGGCCGCGTCGACCCCGCCGTCCATGCGCCCCCGGGAGTTGGTCGGGCTGACCCACGCGTCGACGTCCTCGTCGAGGATCGATCCCCGGCGGATCTCGATCCCGGGGGTGTCGGCGAAGGCGGCCCGCCACGCCTCCACCACACCGGGGTTGACGTCGGTCAGTACGACCCTGAGCGCAGGCTGCACGCGGTCCTCGGTCATCATCCACTCCTATCGGGAATCGGTCTTTCCGACCGCTCACCACGTTAGCGGCGGCCACTGACAATCGGCCTCCGGACAGCAGCCGATGACGGTCGGTCAGCGGTGTCAGTGGCCGCTGCTAGCCTGCGGAAAGATTCGAAGTCCGGTTCGACATTTCGGAGTTCCTCACCATGCCCGAAACCAATTCCCCGGCCCCCGCCGCACAGCCCGACCCCAATGACCCGCTGGCCCTGGCCGAATTGTTCAAGGGCGGCGGCGAACCGTGGTTTCCGCTGCTCAAGCCGGTCATCGAGGCGCAGCCGAACGCCGCCGCGTTCATCGGTGCGGGCCGCGGTCCGGAAGTCGTGCCCGTCCGCGAACTGACCTTCCAGGCGCTCAAGCCGAATCCGCCGCACAAGTGGAAGGTAGTCGTCTTCGGGCAGAATCCGTATCCCAGGCCGGAAAGCGCCACCGGCATAGCCATGTTCGACAACACCTTCCACGACTGGAAGGACAGCCAGTTCGGCAGGGTCGTCAGCATTCGCTGCATCATCAAAGCGGCGGCGATGTGGAAGTACGGAATTCCGAAGAAGACCCCGATCGCCGACATACGCGCGCTCCTGAAGGAGCGGGACACCGTGCAGCCGCCGGAATGGTTCCAGGCGATGCTCACCCAGGGCGTGCTCCTGCTGAACGCGGCGCTGACCGCCGCGAGCGACGGGGCGCGCGGCGGGGCCGATCCGCACACCGCCTTCTGGCGGCCGGTAGCCGAGCGGATCGTCGAGGAGATCCTCAAGGCCAAGCAGGACGCCGACGAGGAGGACCGCGGCGTCGTCTTCGCCTGGTGGGGGGCACACGCGCGCAGCCTGAAGAAGGTCGTCCTCGAACTCCAGAAGAAGTACCCCGGGGTCGAGGTCCGGCACATCGACCACGCCAATCCCGCGGCCCAGGGCGACATCTTCTGCGACGGCGACCACTTCGCGACGGTCAACGACGCCCTCGCCTCCGTGGGCGCGGACCCGGTCGACTGGCTGCCGGCCAAGGGGTGGAACGAGCGGGCCGCCGCCGGGACCGGCGGGACGGACGGCGAGGACGTCGCCGCCCGCATGGGCGCCTTCATCGCGTCCACCATGGAACTGCACCAGCTGTATCTGGAGCGCCTCGCCGGCGTCAAGGACGAGGGGCTCGTCCTCCCCGCGATCACCGGGGTGTTCGACACCCCGCTCATGGAGTTCCGGGACGCCGTCGCGCCCGTCGCCGAGGTGCTGTCCGGTCTCGGCCGGCACGTCGACGAGTCGTACGCGTTCGGCAAGGCGCGGGCGGACGGAGCGGCCGGCGGACTGTCCGCCGACGCGGTCTCCGCCCTCCACCTCTACACCTGCGAGTCCGCGTTCTACCGGAAGATCAACGCGGCCCTGCGCGACCCGGACCGCTCGCGCCTCGTCCCGTACCTGCCGTACCTGCGGCTGCTGTTCGCGGCGGTCTCCGGGCTGCCCGCCCGCACGGAGCCGCTGTACCGCGGTGTGGCGCTGGACCTGCGGGCGCAGTACCCGATGGGCCGCACCGTCACCTGGTGGGGCGTGTCCTCCTGCACGCCCAAGCTCGGCGTGGCCCGGGGGTTCCTCGGCAGCCGCGGCAAGCGGACGCTCTTCGAGGTGGTGCCCGCGCGGGCGGTGGGCATCCGCGACTTCTCCGCGTTCACCGAGGAGGAGGAGTTCATCCTCTCCCCGGGGACGCAGCTGAAGGTCACGGACGTGAAGACCGAGCGCGGCGGCCTGTGCACGGTGCGGCTGACCGAACTGGAGGACCAGACGCTGGTGTCCTGACCCGGCAGCGGCCGCCGGCCCTCAGTCCCACTGCTGGTCGGCGAGGGAGGCCACCGGCTGGGGCTTGCCGATCACGGCCACGGCGATGAAGAAGCCGATCTGGCCGATCGCGATGGTGAGGGTGGCCAGCGCCTTCTCGTCGTAGTGCTTCGCCACCTCCGCGTACAGCGCGTCCGGGACGCGCTCCTCGCCGTGCGGGGCGGGCTGGAGGGTGGCCTCCACCAGTGCGAGCGCGGCGCGCTCGGCCTCCGTGAAGTAAGGGGCGTCCTGCCAGGAGGAGACGGCGGTGATGCGCTCCTCCGTCTCCCCGGCCTTGCGGAGGAAGGCGGTGTTCAGGACGGTCAGGTAGGTGTTGCGGACGATCTGTCCGGCACGCAGGTGGACCAGGCTGATCGTGGTGCGCGGCACCGAGCGGTTGCCGGTGGCGCGGAAGAGGGCGGCACTGATGTCGCTCAGCTCGGGCACGAACTCGCCCGGGTCGGACATCCGCGAGACCGGGGTGGCGGTGGCGGAGGTGTTCGTCATGGCTGCTGCTCTCCTTCAGTCGGTGTCTTCACAGCACTGACGGACGGAAGAGCGCGGATGTGACAGGTCCGGGGAGGAGGATCCGGGAAGTTTTCAAGCCGCCGGGGGCGGCGGCAGGTGCGCGACGGAGTGGGTGAAGTACGTCCGCAGGTCCTCGGCCCTCGCGTAGGCCCGCCTCACGTACACCTCCCAGGGTTTGACGATCGCCGGGTCCTCGTACCGGCGGCTGCCCGTGTGGACGCCGTCGGGGGTGTGGAGGACCTCGTACAGGACACGGCCGTCCAGGATCACGATCTCCGGCAGCGGGCCGCCGCCGGCCGCCTCGGCGAAGGAGAACTCCTCGGCGGACAGCACCCGCGTCTGGTGCCCGGCCTCGGCGCGCATGTGGAGCCAGTGCAGCCGCCACTGCACGTACGGGGACAGCGGCTCCTCCACCACCCGCAGCCGGCGGAGGGGCGAGCCGTTGCGGCTGTCGTCGTCGGCGGCCCTGCGCGCGGTGGTGCGCTCCGCCTCGATCAGCCGGAGCACCTCCCGCCAGTCGCCCCGGCGCAGTGCCTCCCGGGCCGGGTTGCCGGTCTCCTCGAAGTGCTGGAGCCGCTCCAGCCGCCAGGAATCGCCGTTGCGGACCGCCGCGCGGCGGGCCCGCAGGTCCTCGGCGTAGGCGTCGGCGTCGAGCGCCTCGCCTCGGGTCGCCGGGAGCGCCGGCGCGCGGAGATCGTGCATGGAATCCCCAGCCCTGGGTGACGAATGGGCCGACTGTACCGAACGCGATCCGTCGGACGCGGTACGTGTTCGCGCGGGTCTGCCGAATCGTGTCTTCAGGCCCCGGGTACGCCGAAGGGGCGGGGTGCGCGGTGCGCTCCCCGCCCCTTCGGACGCGGGTGGCCGTGGTGGCCGTGGTGGCCGTCCTGGCCGTCGTGGCTAGAGGAACGAGTTGATCTCGATCGTCTCGGTGCGGCCGGGGCCGACGCCGATCGCGGAGATCGGTGCGCCCGACATCTCCTCCAGCGCCTTCACGTAGTTCTGCGCGTTCTTCGGCAGGTCGGCGAAGGTCTTGGCCTTGGTGATGTCCTCGGACCAGCCCGGGAGGGTTTCGTAGATCGGCTTCGCGTGGTGGAAGTCCGTCTGCGAGTACGGCAGCTCCTCGACGCGCTTGCCGTCGATCTCGTACGCGACGCAGACCGGGATCTCCTCCCAGCCGGTCAGCACGTCCAGCTTGGTGAGGAAGAAGTCCGTCAGGCCGTTCACGCGGGTGGCGTAGCGGGCGATCGGCGCGTCGAACCAGCCGCAGCGCCGGTCGCGGCCGGTGGTCACACCGCGCTCGCCGCCGATGCGGCGCAGCGCCTCGCCGTCCTCGTCGAACAGCTCGGTCGGGAACGGGCCCGCGCCGACGCGGGTCGTGTAGGCCTTGAGGATGCCGATGACGCGGCTGATCTTCGTCGGGCCCACGCCGGTGCCGGTGCAGGCGCCGCCGGCGGTCGGGTTCGAGGAGGTGACGAAGGGGTACGTGCCGTGGTCGACGTCGAGCAGGGTGCCCTGGCCGCCCTCGAAGAGCACGACCTTGTCGTCGTCGAGCGCGTTGTTGAGGATCAGGGTGGTGTCGGCGACGTAGCCCTTGATCTGGTCCGCGTACTGGAGCATCTCCTCCACGATCGCGGAGGCCTCGATCGCGCGGCGGTTGTACAGCTTCGCGAGGAGCTGGTTCTTGCCCTCGAGGGCCGCTTCGACCTTCTGGGTGAGGATCGACTCGTCGTAGAGGTCCTGGACGCGGATACCGATGCGGTTGATCTTGTCCGCGTACGTCGGGCCGATGCCGCGACCGGTGGTGCCGATCTTGCGCTTGCCGAGGAAGCGCTCGCCGACCTTGTCGAGGGTGACGTTGTACGGCGTGATCAGGTGCGCGTTGCCGCTGATGAGCAGCTTGGAGGTGTCGATGCCGCGCTCGTTCAGGCCGCGCAGCTCGGAGAGCAGGACGGCCGGGTCGACGACGACACCGTTGCCGATGACCGGGGTGCATCCGGGGGAGAGGATGCCGGACGGGAGAAGGTGCAGCGCGTACTTCTGGTCACCTACGACCACGGTGTGGCCGGCGTTGTTGCCACCCTGGTAGCGCACTACATAGTCAACGGATCCACCGAGCAGGTCGGTGGCCTTTCCCTTGCCCTCGTCACCCCACTGAGCTCCGAGCAGCACAAGAGCGGGCACAGGCGTACACCTCTTCCGGATGGGGCATGTCCAAGGTCAGGGGGCGTACGACGATGTACACCGCAGGCTGAGCCGTCGGACCGGTACCCCGGAATAGACGAAGGCCCTGGCGCAATAGCGCAAGGGCCTCTTGCACAAAGATGCTACCCGAGGAAGGACCGAGGTGTCGGCTCCAGAGCCCGTCATGAGCCATGCGGGCGCGCCGGTAGGCGGCCTGCTCGTGCTCGTCGACCCGGTCGCCCGCCGTCTTGACGGCGAGTCCGTGCGAATCGCGAAGGATGTGTTGTCAGCGGGAGCCGCGGCGAAAATCTGCCTCCCGGATTCGCAGGAGGAGTTTGCGCGGGCCCTCGCCCGCCGGGGTCATCGGCGGCCGGTGATCGTGGGGGACGACCGGGCCCTGGTGCGGGCCGTGGGGCTGCTGCACCGGGAGCCGGAGCCGGGGGACGGGGTGGTCTCGCTGGTCCCGGTGGGGGCGCCGGGTTCCCTGGCGCTGGCCCGCTCGCTCGGGGTGCCGCTGTCGGCGGTGCTGGCGGCCCGGGCGGCGCTGGACGGGGTGGCCCGGCCGCGGGACCTGCTGGTGGACGACGGCGGCGGCGTGGTGCTGGGCGGGCTGCGGATCAGCCCGCCGGTGCCGGCCGTACGGCGGGGCGGGGGCTACCGCTCGCTGCTGCGGACGCTGCTGCCGGGCCCGGCGGCGCCCGTGCGGCCGGTGCACCGGCTGCGGGTCGAGGTGGACGGGGTGGTGCTGGCCGACGGGGACCGGCCCGTGGAGGACGTGGCCGTACGGACCGCCGGGGGCGGGGCGGGGCCGGCGGAGGTGGTGGTCCGGCTGGCGGGTGCGCCGCCGCTGACGGGCCGTGCGGAGGCGGTCACGGTGTCCGGGGTGTCTGGTATGTCCCGGTACTCGGGGGTGCCCGGGGCGTCGGGGGTGCCGGGGGTGTCCGGGGTCTCCGGTGAGGGCTTCCGCTACCGGGCCGACCATGCCCTGGCCGGGCCGGTGCGCCGGCGCACGTGGACGGTGCGGCGGTCTGCGTGGTCGCTGACGCTGCCCCGGTGAGGCGGCGTACGGCCGGGCCGCGGCGGGGCGCACCCGGTGGGCGCCCCGCTCCGCGCTGCCCGGGCAGGCCCTAGAACTCCACCAGCAGCTCCCGCAGGCCCCGGATCACATAGCCGTCCTGCCACTGCGGCTCCCGCACGAGCCGCATCGGCGGGCCGCCCGCGTCGAGCAGCGCCCCGAAGGAGGACGCCAGCTCCAGCCGGGCCAGGGGTGCGCCCAGGCAGTAGTGGATCCCGGCACCGAAGGTCAGGTGCGGATTGTCGGCCCGCTCCAGGTCGAGCGCGTCCGGGTCCTCGAAGCGCGCCGGATCCCGGTTCGCGGACCCGAAGAGCAGCGCCACCTCGGCTCCGCGGGGGATGACGGTGTCCCCGACCTCGATGTCGTCGAGCACCCAGCGCTCGAACATCTGGAGGGGCGTGTCGTAGCGCATCAGTTCATCCACAGCTGTGGACAACTTTTCCGCGTCCACCGCTCCGGGGTGCGCACGCAGCGCGGAAAGCTGCTCGGGGTTGCGGAACAGGGCCCACCAGCCGTTCACCGTGGTGTTCACGGTCGCCTCGTGCCCGGCGTTCAGCAGGAGGACACAGGTCGAGATCATCTCCTGCTCGCTGAGCCGGCCCTCCTCATCGTGGGCGGCGATCAGCCCGGAGATCAAATCAGCGCCGGGCTCCTTGCGGCGCTCGGCGATCAGCTCCCGCAGGTACGCGCTGAACTCCACGCTCGCCGTCACCGCCCGCCGCGCGGTCTCCGCGTCGGGCCGCAGCTCGTACATCCCGCAGATCTCCGCCGACCAGGGCCTCAGCAGCCCCCGGTCCGCCTTGGGGACCCCCAGGAGCTCCGCGATCACCGCCACCGGCAGCGGCTCGGCGACGGCCGTGAGCAGGTCCCCGCCTCCGGCGTCCCGCAGCCCGTCCACCAGTTCCCGGGCCAGCCGCTCGACCGACGGCGCCAGCTGCTCCACCCGGCGCGGGGTGAACGCCTTCGACACCAGCCGCCGCACCCGGGCGTGCGCGGGATCCTCCAGGTCCAGCAGGCCGTTCCCGTTGAGCACGTGGAACGGTTCGTGCTCCGGCGGCGGAGCCTCACGCCCGAACTCCTCGTGGCTGAACCGGTGGAGGTACGTCCTCCCCAGCCGCCGGTCCCGCAGCAGCGCGCTCACATCGGCGTAGTGCGGCACCAGCCACTGACCCGTCGCCTCGCACCACACCGCCCGCCCCTGCTCCCGCAACTCCCGGTAGGCGGGGTACGGATCGGCGACGAAGGCGGCATCCCACGGATCAAAACCCATTCCCGCAGCCTAAGGGCGACCCCGCGCTAAGCGGGCGTCACCAACCGGGTCTCGTAGGCGTACACCGCGGCCTGGGTCCGGTCCCGCAGCCCCAGCTTCACCAGGATCCGGCTCACATGCGTCTTGATCGTGGACTCCGCGACCAGCAGCCGGTCCGCCATCTCCCCGTTGGACAGACCCTGCGCGATCAGCACCAGCACCTCCGTCTCCCGCTCCGTCAACTCCGCCACCCCCGACGGATCCGCCGTCCTCCGCACCTCCGAAAGCTTCGAGAACTCCGAGATCAGCCGCTTCGTCACCGACGGGGCCAGCAGTGCCTCTCCGGCCGCCACCACCCGCACCCCCTCCGCCAGCTGCCGGGCGGAGGCGTCCTTCAGCAGGAACCCGGACGCCCCCGCCCGCAGCGCCTGGTACACGTACTCGTCGAGGTCGAAGGTCGTCAGGACCAGCACCTTCGCGTCCGAGTCCGCCGCCACGATCTGCCGTGTCGCCTCCAGACCGTTCACCTCCGGCATCCGGATGTCCATCAGCACCACGTCCGGCCGCAGGGCCGCCACCTGCGCGATGGCCTGCCTGCCGTCGACCGCCTCTCCGACGACCTCGATGCCCTCCATCGCGTTCAGCAGGACGGAGAAACCCTCGCGGACCATCATCTGGTCGTCGACGATCAACACCCGGATCGTCATGCCGGCTCCTCCTCGGACTGGGGCCGGCTGCGCACCGGTATGAAGACGGCCACCTCGTACCCGCCCCCCGCGGTCTCCCCGGCCGTCATCTCCCCCTCCAGCATCGCCACCCGCTCCCGCATTCCGGTGATCCCGTGCCCGGCTCCCGGCGAAGGCCGGATGTCACCGGCCGCCGGGCCGTTGACGACCCGTATCCCCAGGCCGCCCAGCACGTACGAGACCTCCACCCCGGCCACCGCACCCGGAGCGTGCCGCAGGCTGTTGCTCAGGGCCTCCTGGGTGATCCTGTACGCCGACAGCTCCACGCCCTGCGGCAGCTCGCGCACCGCACCCGTGACGGTCTTGTCCACCCGCAGCCCCGCCTCCCGCACATTGGCCAGCAGCCCGTCCAGGGAGGCCAGCGTCGGCTGCGGGGCGTCCGGCGCCTCGTAGTCCGCGGACCGCACCACGCCCAGCACCCGGCGCAGCTCCGTCAGAGCCGCCACCGCGTTCTCGCGGATGGTGACGAAGGCCGCCTCCAGCTCTGGCGGCGGATTCTTCACCCGGTACGGGGCCGCCTCGGCCTGGATCGCCACGACCGACATGTGGTGCGCGACCACGTCGTGCAGCTCCCGCGCGATGGTCGTCCGCTCCTCGAGCAGGGTCCGCCGGTCCCGCTCCACGGCCGTCACCTCCTGCTGGGCGATGACCGCCCGCCGCGCCTCCCTGCGGGTGTTGCGGACCGTCACCGCCAGGAGGGCCACCGCCGAGAAGAAGGCCATCGGCGCGACCGTGGTGCCGTCCCCGTCCCCCACCAGGACCGGAAGGACCGTCCCGTACAGCAGGGTGATGACCCACATCCACCCGGCGGCCCGGGGCCGAACCCGCACGGCCACGAAGGTCATGACGGCGAGGGTCGCGAGGAAGGTGCTCGGCGACCAGGGCCAGGTCATGGTCCGGTCGGAGACCATCGACAGGGCGGTGGTCACGGCCAGCACCACCCAGAACGCGCCCGCGGGCCGCACCAGGGTCATCAGCACCGGTGCCGCAGCCAGCAGCCCCAGCAACAGGAACTGGAGCGGCGGCCCGCCGTACATGTTGTCGGCGCTCGCGAGCACGGTCACGAAGAACGCCGTGGCGACCACCACCGCATGCGGCAGGTAGGCCGCCTTGGGCCGTATCCCCCGGGGCAGCCGGCGCACCAGCGGTCCGTCCGTGCGCATCAGGGGGAGCGGCCGGTAGGCGAAGGCATCGGTGAGCAGGTCGTCCCGCAGGCTCTGGATGAGGCCCGAAGCCAGCCGCAGTTCGGGGGGCCGGGGGGTCACCCCGGTGGTCGTCTCGGTCATGTCCAAACCGTAGGCCGCCGCCCCCCTCGACCGCGTCGCCGCTGAAGGGGATATGACGGCGTCCCCCTCAGGTACTACACGGTGCCCTCAGTAGCCCACCGGGCGGATCAGCCCCGTCTCATAGGCGAACACCGCGGCCTGGGTCCGGTCCCGCAGGCCGAGCTTCAACAGGATCCGGCCCACATGGGTCTTCACCGTCTGCTCGGCCACCACGAGATGCGCGGCGATCTCCGCGTTGGAAAGGCCCTGGGCGATGAGCGACAGCACCTCGGTCTCCCGCTCCGTCAGCTCCTCGATCCGCGCCCTGGACGGTGCGCGCGGAGCGCCCAGCCGGGAGAACTCGGTGATCAGCCGTCTCGTGATGTTCGGTGACAGCAGGGCCTCCCCGGCCGCGACCACCCGCACGGCCTCGGCCAGCTGGTCGGCGGAAGCGTCCTTCAGGAGGAAACCGGAGGCGCCCGCGCGCAGCGCCTCGTACACGTACTCGTCCAGGTCGAAGGTGGTCAGTACCAGGACCTTCACCGCCGAATCAGGTGTGCCCGTGATGACGGAGGTGGCCTCGATACCGCCCATCCCCGGCATGCGGATGTCCATCAGGACCACGTCCGGCGCGAGTTCCCCGGCCTTCGTCACGGCGTCCGCGCCGTCCGTGGCCTGGCCGACCACCTCGATGTCGGGCTCGGCGTTCAGCAGGACGGTGAAGCCCTGCCTGACCATCATCTGGTCGTCGGCGATCATCACCCTGATGGGAGTGCTCATACGTCCTTCTTCATCTCGGAGGGCGAACCTCCTGGCGGATCCAGGGGGAGTACGGCGCTCACCTCGTACCCGCCGTCGGGCCGCGGGCCCGCGGCCAGTTCGCCCCCCAGCATGCCCGCCCGCTCCCGCATGCCGAGCAGCCCGTGCCCCGCTCCGGGCGAGGGCGGGGCCGGCCGGGTCGGGGCGGAGTTCGCGACGCACAGGTGCAGATCGCGCGGCCCGTAGGCGATGCCCACCTCCACCCGGGAACCGGGGGCGTGCCGCAGACAGTTGCTCAGAGCCTCCTGCACGATCCGGTAGGCGGTGAGCTCCACACCGGGGGCCAGCGGTCGCCGTATGCCCGCGATCTCGGTGGTCACCTCCAGCCCCGCCCCCCGCACGTTGGCCACGAGGCCGTCGAGCTCGGCGAGGGTGGGCTGCGGATGGTGCGGGTTCGCCGGATCGTCGGCCTGCTCGGAGCGCAGTACGCCGAGGACACGACGCAATTCGGTGAGGGCCTCCAGCGCGTTCTGCCGGATGCCCGCGAGGTTCTCCTTCAGCTCCGCCGACGGGTTCTCCACCAGGTGCGGGGCCACCTGCGCCTGGATGGAGATCACCGACATGTGATGGGCGACCACGTCGTGGAGCTCACGGGCGATCCGGCTGCGCTCCTCCAGCAGCGTCCGCCGCGCCCGCTCCTCCTCCGTCAGCGTCTCCTGTGCGACGAGCCGGCCGCGGGCCAGCCGCGTCGCCCGCAGGGCGTATCCGAGGAGCCCGGCGAAGCCGAAGGCGAGGCCGGTCACGAAGAAGCTGCTGGTGCTCCGCTCCGGCCTGAAGAGCAGTTCGGCCAGGCCGGTGAAGGCCATGGAGATGGCCACGACCGCTCCGGTCACCCGGGCCGGTACCCGCAGGGCGACCAGCAGGACCAGCGGGACGAAGGCGACGACGGCGCCAGGCATCCAGGGCCAGGTCTGCCCCGGCCCCACGTGATCGTGGATCGCGTAGGCGATCACTCCGGTCGTGATCAGACCGAGCCACCAGGCGGCGACCGGCCGCGACAGCGCGAGCCCGATCGACAGTCCCGTCATGAGGGACATGACCACTGGCGGTCCGCCCGTGACGTGGTAGTGGTCGAAGAGCTGCTGGTTGGTCAGGAAGCCGAAGAAGACGGCCAGGTACACGACCACCACCTGCGGCAGCCGGCTCAGCCACCGGGGCCGCGACATCTTCGGGAGCGGATCCCGCCGCAGGGTGAACAGTTCCTGGAGCAGGGCTCCGCCCTCGGCGGTGGACGGCTCGGCGGGCGGGACGGATCGCTGGGTCACACGGGCCAGACTAGGCATGGGCGGCCTCCCGATCGGACGGCCGCAGGGGGCCTCGGGGCCGTGACGCCGGCCCGGTGCGGACCGTCCGCGGGGTTCGGCGGCCGCGCGGCCGTTCGTGGATGTGGAAAGCGGCCCAGCAGACGGCCAGGGCCGCCGCGAACACCGGAAGCCACAGCAGCCGGGCGGCTATCCAGCCCGCCGTGCCGGGCACCGTGTGCAGGCCGGGCAGGTCGGACGGGACCAGCAGCCCGAGAGCGGTGACGGACATCATCGCGGTCTGGTGCCAGAGGAAGACGGTCATCGCGGACAGGTTCATCAGGGCCACCTTCGCCCAGCTCCGGGGCCGGTGCCGCATGGCCCGTGCCAGCGGTCCGCGCACCAGCAGAGCCAGCCCGCACTGGGCCAGCCCGAAGGCCACGGCGGCAAGCGTCGGAGGGTTCAGGTTGGACACCGCCGCCCCGGGCACCCCCACCATCGACGCCGGATATCCGCCCCACAGGACCAGTGCGGCGGTGGCGGCCGCGCCCCCGCCCAGCAGCAGCAGGGCCGGACGGCGCCGGGCGAACGCACCCCCTGCCCAGGCGGCGCCCAGGGTGTAGGGGACGAGCCAGCCCGCCGCGACATTGACCCAGCCGATCCACTCCGGCCCGCCCAGGCCGAACCTCCACACATCGACCCCCGCCACCACGGCCACGGGCCACAGCGGGCTGAGCCGGGCCACCAGCGGGGTGACCGCGGTCAGCGCGGCGAACACCAGCAGGAACCACAGCGGCGACCACACCAGCCGGAGCAGGGTCCGGACGGTGTCCCACTCCGCGCCGCCCAGCAGCAGCCCTCCCGCCACGACGGCCCACAGCACGAGCACCGCCGCCACCGGACGGAACAGCCGGCCCAGGCGCCGGCGGACCCAGCTCCCGTACGTGACCCCGCGCGCCCGCGCCGACGCGTAGCCCTGGGCCCCGACATGCCCACCCACCAGGAAGAACACGGCCAGGGTCTGGAACACCCAGGAGACCGGCGCCAGCCAGGGCATGTGGGCCAGCGGACTCGCCCCGCGAAGACCCCCGTCGGTACTGGTCAGCGAGGTCACCAGCCAGTGCCCGAGGACCACCCCGAGGATCGCCAGGGCCCGCAGGGCGTCCACGGACCGGTCCCGGTGGGCCGGGGTCGCGTCCTCGATGCGATCGGCGAGGTCCGACCAGCGGCGGTGCAGCCTACGCATGCGGGGCCTCCGCTCCGAGGACGATGCGGGCCAGGCTGCCGAGGGACTCGGTGCCGGGCTTGAGGTAGTCGCTGTGCCCGGCGGAGCCCGCCGCGAAGACGCGCGCCCCGAACGCGGGATCCACGGGATCGGTACCGAAACCGACCCCGCCCAGCCGGACATGGGGAACACCGCCGATCCAGTCACCGGAACCCCGGCCGGCCCACACCCGGGCGGTGGTCGGCAGATCCGACGCGGAGGCCGCTCCCGTGCCCGGACTGCCGTACAGGGCCATGTCCGTGACCTCGGGGCCGGTACGGGTCCGGCCGCAGACCACGGAGCCGTACGAATGGCACAGCAGGGAAATCCGGGCGCTGGCCGGGGCCACGCTCCGCAACCCGGTGAGGAACGGCCGCAGTTCGGCTGCGGCCCGGTCGGCGCGGGCGGCGGTCAGGACGGTGGTGCTCACCGTGCCCGGCGTGTCGTAACCCAACCAGGCCACTACCGCCGAGCGTGGATGCTCGGCCCGGAGCCGCTGCTCGAGGGAGAGCGCCCCCTCGCGGAAGCGCTGGTAGGTGTCCAGGTTCGTATCGGAACCCGGTACCAGGACCGCGATCCGGTCCGCGCCGCCCAGATCGCCGAACACCTCTATCGCGCGGCCCTGTCCGCGGCCGTCGAAGGCGAGGAACTGCGCTCCGGACCCCGCCATCGCCCGCAGTCTCGTCGCCCGGCCGCCGTGGCCCGCGTCCGCGGCCGTCCGCGCCGCCTCGGTGATGCCGGTGAGGGCGGCCGCGTACCGGTTCCGCAGGGTGGCGGACTCGGGGACGGCACCCGGCGCCGGCGCGGGGATCCGCGGGGATGCGGCGGCGGACACGGGGAGCACGACGGCCGCGGCGACGAGACCGGCGAGCAGGGTGCGGCGGAGGCGGCTGCCAGTGCTCATGTCGGGTTCCTCTTCCTGTCCTTCGCTCCAGGGCGGGCAGGCGCCCGCTCTCGCAACGAAGTTAGGAATCGGAACCCCTCGTCGGCGTCACGCCGCGGAGCGGGCTTCAGAGGTGGCTCTCAGGTATGACCGGCAGTACCAGAGAGCCAGCCCACAGCCGTTCTCCACCGGTTCACGAACACCGTGACGGGCACACCAGCACCCGGCCGCGCACGGTCGCGGACGGACAAAGGGGCCTTCAGTGCCGTTGGTTAGGGTCTCTGAATGAACGAGACCGACTGGCGGAACGACCGCATAGGCAGCGCCCACCGGGGCGAGAACCCCACCGTCCTGCGCCGACTCGACGCCGGATTCGCGGCCATCGGGGACCGGCAGTTCCTGCCCGGGTACTCGGTGCTGCTGACCGACGACCCCGCCGTGACCCGGCTCTCCGAGCTGGCCCCGGCGCGCCGGATCGCGTACCTCACCGACCTGGAGCGGCTCGCCGAGGCCGTCGAGCGCGCCTGCGCGCGGCTCGACCCGGCCTTCCGCCGCGTGAACATCGAGATCCTCGGCAACACCGACCCCTACCTGCACGCCCACATCTGGCCCCGGTACGACTGGGAGCCCGAGGACCTCGTCCGGATGCCGGTCTGGCTCTACGAGGACGAGGAGTGCTGGCGCGGCGACCGCCACGCGCTGGCGCCCCGCCACGACGGGACGAGGGCCGCCATCTCCGAGGAGCTCGACCGCCTGCTCGCATAGCCGCCCGGTCCCGGCCCCTTACCCGGGAGCTACGCCGTGGACGTGGCCACGCGCACCCCGAACCCGATCAGGACGATGCCCGTCGCCCGGTCCATCGTCCGGCGGACGCGCGGCCGCGTGAAGAACCGCCGGGCGCGCGACAGGACGTAGACGTACGTGCTCAACCAGGCCAGCGTCAGCAGTACGTGGACCAGGACGAGAAGCGCCATCCCCGCCGCCGGGCTCAGGTCCGGCGGTGCGAGGCTGGGCAGCAGACCGGTGTAGAAGACGGCGATCTTCGGGTTGAGGGCGTTGCTGACCAGGCCGGTGCGCCAGGCACTGCCGCGGCCGCGCGCGGCGCGGCCGCCCTGCTCCGGGGCGGTGTCGTCCAGGGCGGCCCCGCCGCCCGGGCGGCGTAGGGACTGCGCGCCGAGGAAGCAGAGGTACGCCGCTCCCGCCAGCTTGACCACGAGGTACACCTCGGCCGAGGCGGCGAGCAGCGCCGCGAGCCCGGCCACCGTGAGGGCGCCCCACAGCAGCAGCCCGGCGGCGATCCCCCCGACGGTGCGGAGCCCGTCGGCCCGTCCCCTCGAGACGGCCCGCCGGGTCACGATGGCCATGTCGGGGCCGGGGACGAGGGTCAGCAGGGCGAGGACGCCGGTGGCCGCGGCGAGTTGCGTGAGCACACGGCTCAGTCTGCCACCAGGGGTTCGACGTAAACGGCTCTCCAGCGGGGCGCGGGGTCCTGTCCAGGGCTCGTCCAGTACTCGCGGGCTCCGACGACCTGTCCGTCGCGCACCGTCCACAGGGATACGGCCCGGTAGAGGACGTGGTCCTCGGGTATCTCCACCTCGGTGACGACGAGGTCTCCGTCCGCGAGGATGCGCAGGACCTCGACCGAGCCGATGGACCGCTCCTCGGTGCCGCCCGCGCCGCCGGTTCCGCCTGCGGCTCCCGTGCCGCCCGTGCCGTCCGCCTCGTCGCTGAGGACGGCGACGAAGTTGGTTCTGCCGACGATCCGCTCGCCGCTGACCGGCCACTCGATGACCGCGTCCTCGGCGACGAGCCCGGCCACGCCGTCCCAGTCGCGTGCCTCGATCCGCTCCCACAGTTGTGCCACTACCTTCAAGGGCTCCATGTGCCGCAGTGTGCGATGGGCGCGTCGTACGCAACAAGGCCTGTTTGCAGGCTTATTGACTTCGACACAAACGGCTTCCGGCTACTCCCTGTCATACCTGAGAGGGGGATTGGCTCCCCCGTCCAGCTCGCGGAGCAGGCTCCCGTCGGACAGCAGCAGCAGTCGGCTCCAGCCGCCCGGGGTGCAGGTGGGAGGGGCTCCGGAGGTGACGGTGGAGGAGTCGAGTTCCACCGGATCCGGGGCACTGCGCAGGGAGGCCCGCCAGGAGCAGGAGTACGCCGGGTTCTCGACCCGCAGGGTCATGACGGAGTCGCCGACGGTGCCGGGGGTGAGGGTGAGGCGCCAGCTGGTGGAGCCGGAGGTGGCCCGCCAGGTGCCGGCGTAGGCCTGCGGGAGCCGGCCCGCCGGGGTCCCGCTTCCCGGGCTCCCGGCGGCCGGAGCGGATGCGGAACCGGAACCGGATCCGGATGCGGAACCCGATGCGTCCGTGGAGGCGCCCGGGCCGCCGGTGGCCGCCACCGGCGGCGGGGACGCGGGATCCTCGCTCATCACGGCGTACACCGTGCCCCCCGCGGCCGCGGCGACGACGACCGCCACCGCGGCGAGGAACGCCGTCGACGCGGTCTTCGGGCGGGACGGGGGAACGGCGGGCGGCGGCCCGTAGGGGTGGTGGACGTGGGCCGGGAAGGGAGTGGTGGCGGGAGCCGTGGTCGGCACGGGCGGCAAAGGCGGCACCGCTGAGGCCGGCGGGACCACCGAGGCCACCGTGGCCTCTGAGGCCAGAGAAACCACCGGGCCCACCGAGACGGAAGGGGCGGAAGGGGCTGGAGGGACCACCGATGCCACCGTGGCCGTCGGTGCCCACGGGGCGGCGCCGGCCGGCCCCGGGCCGGGAGCGGACGCCGGCCCGGCGTCCTCGCGGTCGAGCAACTGCACGGCCTGCCGCCCCAGCTGCGCCACGAGCGGTGTCGGGAGCCAGGGTTCCAGGGCCCGCCCGTCGGACACCGTGTCGCCCGCCCCCACGCGGGCCAGGACGGCCTCCGGGTCCGGCCGGGCGGCGGGATCCTTGTGCAGGCAGTCCGCGACGAGCTCACGCAGCCCCACCGGTACGCCGTCCAGGTCGGGTTCGGCCTCGACGATGCGCAGCAGCAGCGCGGCGGTCCCGCCGGGGTGTTCCGCGTCGCCGAACGGCAGCCGCCCGGAGGCCGCGTAGGCCAGGACGGCACCGAGGCAGAACACGTCGCAGGCCGGGGTGACCGGTTCGCCGCGCACCTGCTCGGGGGCCATGAACCCGGGCGAGCCGATGAGTTCCCCGGTCCGGGTCATCCCGCTGTCGGTGTCCTCCAGGGGGCGGGCGATGCCGAAGTCGATGACGCGGGGGCCGTCGAGGGTGAGCAGTACGTTGGAGGGCTTCAGATCCCGGTGGATCAGCCCGGCACGGTGGATGTCCTGGAGGGCGTACGCGAGTCCGGCCGCGAGGATCCGTACCGTGCGGGCGGGGAGCGGGCCGAAGTCGTGGGCCACGACCTGGCGCAGGCTCGGTCCGGCGACGTAGCCGGTGGCGAACCAGGGGGTCACCGCCTCGGTGTCGGCGTCGAGGACGGGCGCGGTCCAGTCGCCGCCGACGCGCCGGGCGGCGGCGACCTCCTGGCGGAACCTGGAGCGGAACTCCTCGCGGAGGGCCAGACCTGGGTGGACGAGCTTGACCGCGACGGTGCGGCCGCGGTCGGAGCGCGCGAGGTAGACCTGGCCCATGCCGCCGGCCCCGAGCCGGGACAGGAGGCGGTAGGGGCCGATGTGGTGCGGATCGGCGGGGTGGAGCTGTTCCATCGCCGGGTGGTCCCTTCCCCCTGGGCTGGCCGGACGGAGCGAGCGTAGTGCGGTGCGGCCCGCAGCGGGAGGGAGGGAGGGAGGGAGGGAGGGGGCGGCCGTGGCCGTGGCCGCCCGTCCGGGCTCAGGAGGCTTCCCGGTCCTCCGACGCGATGGCCGCCAGGGCCGCCGAGAGGCGTTCCAGAGCGGTGACCGTTTCGGCGAGGCCCGCTTCGCCCAGGGCTGCCGTCAGCCGGGTGGCCAGCGCCGCGTGGTCCGGGTCGATGCGGGCGACCGCGGCGCGGCCCGCCTCCGTCGGGCGGAGCAGCTTCGCGCGCCGGTGGGCCGGGTTCTGGACGTACTCGGCGAGGCCGTCGGCCGCCAGCAGGTCGGCGACCCGCTGCACGCTCTGCCGGGTGATCCCCATGGTCCGGGCGATGCCGGCGACCGGCAGGGGCTCCCGCAGCACGGCGCCCAGCACCTGCCAGCGCGCGGCCGTCAGTCCGGCCGGGCGGGCCAGTTCCTCCGAGACGGAGAGGAACTGCCCGTTGAGCCGGAAGACGCCGAGCGCGGTGCGGCTGAGGAGGTCCTGCCGGGCCGGTACGGAGAGCGGGTCAGGCATCGCCCGCCTCCGCGGCCGCCATGAGGACCGGGAACGCGCTCGCGTCGGAGTCGTGGAAGAGGCGGTACCAGGCGTCGAGCACGTCCGGCTTGTACGCGCCGAGCCGGGCGAAGACCTCCCGCGCGAAGGCCACCGGTTCGGTCGGGCCCGCCGTGATCAGGTCGCCCGCCGTCACGGCGTCGGCCTCCACGTACTGCCCCGCGCCGCCGTACCCGGGCTGCTCCGCGAGGTAGAACGGGGCCGCGCTGGTGTGCGGGCGGTCGTCCAGCAGGCCCTCCCGCGCGAGGCCCGCCGTGGCTCCGCAGATGGCCGCGACCGGCACTCCGGCCGCCAGGAACTCGCGGGCCTTGGCCGCGAAGGGGGCCAGGTCGTCGCCGGTGTCCCAGAGCGCGGCGCCGCTCAGCACCAGCAGCGAGGAGTCCTCGGGCCGCAGGTCGGCGAGGGACAGGTCCGGCAGGATCCGGACCCCGCCCATCGTGGTCACGGGAGTGCCGGCGGCGAAGCCGACGGTGCGGATCTGGTGGCCGCGCTGGGCGAGGTGCGCGGTGGTGTGGCCGGTCTCCCAGTCCGCCCAGGTGTCGTAGACCGCGAGGTGGACGGGCTTGGCGGGGGTCTCGGTCATGGTGCTCGCCTCCGGACGCAGGACGAAATGTATGACAGAAGGCTGTCATTTTGGGAGTGTGCTGTCAATGACGGTGCCGGCAGACAGACTGCCGAGAGCGGCCCCCCACCCCCATACAGTCCGCCGATATCCCTTCCGACCTGCGCACTTCTAGCGTGACCGCATGACCCCTCATGTCACCGGCGCGTCCGTCAAGGCCGCCGACCGCGCTCACGTCTTCCACTCGTGGTCCGCCCAGTCCCTGATCGACCCGCTGGCCGTCGCCGGCGCCGAGGGCTCGTACTTCTGGGACTACGACGGCAACCGCTACCTCGACTTCTCCTCCCAGCTGGTGAACACCAACATCGGCCACCAGAACCCCAAGGTGGTCGCGGCCGTCCAGGAGCAGGCCGCCAAACTCTGCACCCTCGCGCCCGGTTTCGCCGTGGACGTCCGCTCCGAGGCCGCACGCCTCATCGCCGAGCGCACCCCGGGGGACCTCGACAAGATCTTCTTCACCAACGGCGGCGCCGAGGCCGTGGAGAACGCCGTACGCATGGCCCGGCTGCACACCGGCCGTCAGAAGGTGCTCTCCGCCTACCGCTCGTACCACGGGGCCACCGCCGCCGCGATCAACCTGACCGGCGACCCGCGCCGCTGGCCCTCGGACACCGCCTCCGCCGGTGTCGTCCACTTCTGGGGGCCGTTCCTCTACCGCTCGCCCTTCCACGCCACCACCGAGGCCGAGGAGTGCGAGCGCGCCCTCGCCCACCTCGCCGACACGATCGCCTTCGAGGGCCCGCAGAGCGTGGCCGCGATCATCCTCGAGTCGGTGCCCGGTACGGCCGGGATCATGACCCCGCCGCCCGGCTACCTGGCCGGCGTGCGCGAGCTCTGCGACCGCCACGGCATCGTCTTCGTCCTCGACGAGGTCATGTCGGGCTTCGGGCGCACCGGCGCGTGGTTCGCCGCCGACCACTGGGACGTCACCCCCGACCTGATCACCTTCGCCAAGGGCGTGAACAGCGGCTACGTGCCGCTCGGTGGCGTCGCCATCTCCGCCGCCATCGCCGAGACCTTCGCCACCCGCCCCTACCCCGGCGGGCTCACGTACTCCGGCCACCCCCTGGCCTGCGCCGCCGCCGTCGCAACGATCAACACGATGGAGGAGGAGGGCATCGTCGCCAACGCCGCCCGCATCGGCGCCGAGGTGATCGCCCCGGGGCTGGCCGACCTCGCCGAGCGGCACCCCTCCGTCGGGGAGGTCCGCGGGCTCGGCGTCTTCTGGGCGCTGGAACTCGTACGCGACAAGGAGACGCGCGAGCCGCTCGTCCCGTACAACGCCTCCGGTGCCGCCAACGCCCCCATGGCCGAATTCGCGGCGGCCTGCAAGGCGTCCGGGCTGTGGCCTTTCGTCAACATGAACCGGACACACGTCGTCCCGCCGTGCACCGTGACGGAAGCCGAGGCCAAGGAAGGCCTGGCCCTCCTCGACGAGGCGCTGACGGTGGCCGACCGCCACACGGTCGGGGCGTGAGGGTCCGGATAGCGGGCGACATATCCGCATACCGGTCCTAGACCGCTCGGTTTCAGCCGCGCTGTCTGGCCTAAGGTGTCCGAAGCTCTATGGAGGAGACGGACCCCCTATGCCAGGCAGCCGGAGCGGAGGCGTCACCCGCAACACCCTTCGGCAGCAGATCGCGGACGCGCTGCGTGACGAGGTGCTCGCGGGGCGTCTCCCTCCGGGGACCGAGTTCACCGTGAAACAGATCGCCGAGCAGTACGAGGTCTCGGCGACCCCGGTGCGCGAGGCGCTGGTCGACCTCTCGGCGCAGGGACTGCTGGAGTCGGTGCAGCACCGGGGCTTCCGGGTGCGGGTCTACACGGTCGACGACTTCCGGGGGATGATCGAGGCCCGGACGCTGGTACTCGACGGGATCTTCCGGCGGCTCGGCGAGTGCGGAGCCCCGATCGGCACGGGAGAACTGCTGGTCTCCGTGCGCCGCCGTGCGGAGGAGGCGCGGCGAGCGGCGCGCAGCGGTTCGCTCGAAGTGCTGATCGGCTACGACCTGCGCTTCTGGCGGGAGCTCAGCGAACTGGCCGGCAACACCTACATCTCGGACTTCCTGCACCGCATCCGCGTGCAGTGCTGGGTCTTCTCGGTGCCCCACCTCCAGGGGGCCCCGGAACTGCGGGCCGCGCTCTGGGACGGGCACAACGAGCTGGTGGACGCGGTGACGCTGGCCGACGCCGACGAGGTACGGCGCATCGTGCGCGCGTACAACCAGCACGGGCTGGACTGGGCCGCGAGCCTCTGACGCCGCCGGCCCGCCCGGCCGGGTCCTGCGCACCCCTTCGCGGAGCGTGTCCGGAGCATTACCCTGGCCCGATCGGCGGCAACGACTGATCGGAGCCCGCGTGGCCTGTGACCTGTGGCTGGTCCCTCTTGTCGACGTGCTGTGCCACAGCCCCGACAACCCCTTCGCGGAAGAGATCGCCTCGTACGACAAGGCGCTGGGCGAGGCGGGTCTGCCGTCGGTTCCCGTGTTCGCGTACATGCCGGGCCTGAGCGGGGACGTGGCCCCGGTGGCCGGCTTCGACTACGACGCCCTGCACTTCCTGCGGCGGGCGTACCTGCTCCAGATCCGCGGTCTGCCGGTGACGCCGGTGGACGAGCTGGGCGGGGACTACGAGCAGCTGCTGGAGATGTTCGAGGCCACAGCGCAGCAGTCGCACCTGGTGTGGCACTACGACCACGCGGGGGCGTACGTCCCGGTGGACTTCGCGGTACCGCTGGCGAACGAGGAGCTGCTGGCCGGGGGCGGCCCGCTGGGCTCGGCGCAGGGGCTGCTGCGGGAGCTCGCCCTCGTGGCCCCCGCGATCGGGATAGACCCGGCGAACCCGCCCGCCGCTCCGGCGCCGCCCGGGGGACCGACCTCGCTGGAGGAGCCCGCGGGGCCCGTTCCGTACGACGAGAGCCCCTTCGCCCGGGAGCGGCACGTGTGGCTGGGCCTGCACGCGGCGGCGACCCGGAGCCTGGGCCAGGGCTCGATGATCATCTTCAGCTGACCGCCTGACCGCCTGACCGCCTGACCGCCCCACCGGCGCGCCGCCCCGCGAGCGGCGCGCCCCCGTGTTCAGCGCGGCTGCTCCGGGGGCCGCTGCCGGGGCATGTTGGGGCGGGTGCCGGGGGGCAGCGGGAAACGGGCCGGGGGGACGCCCGGGTCCGGGCGGGCGGGCGCCCCGGCCAGGGACTGCATCAGCAGCGGCGCCGACCCGGCCCGGAATTCCACCATCCAGTCGGCCGTCTCCGAGCGCACGAGCTCCGTGATGTCCTCCGAGAAGCGGCGCAGCACGGTCAGGCACCGTTCGGCGGCCTCACTGGCGGTCCCCTCGGTGGGTCCCAGTACCTCGCGCACGTTCTCCGAGGCCCAGTCGAACTGGAGCGTCTGCAGCCGCCGCTGGACGGCCTGCGCCGTCGCCACGTCCCGCATCCAGCCGGAGGTCAGCCCGAAGAACCGGTCGCAGGCCAGGCAGGCCGCGGCCAGCAGCAGCGACAGGTAGCCGTACGAGGCCGCGCCCGGGGCGGAGCCCGTCAGCTCCAGCAGTGGCAGCGCCGCGCCCGTGACGGCGCCGACGGCCGCGCCCGCCCGTAGCGTCCGCGCGCCCCGGCGCTTCCACGCCCGGTCGGACAGGTACCACTCGGCCGTGCGCAGTGCGTCGGCCTCCACCCGCCGGTAGAGCTCGTCGAGCCGCTCGGCGGGCTCTCCCCAGTCCCCGAGAGGGAACGGCCGCCCGGTGAGGTCGCCGTCCTCTGCGGGATCCCGGGGTGGCCCCTCGGGCTGCATCTCCGGCTGACTCACCCGGCACTCCCTCTGCCTGCGCTGACGTGTGATGCGCGTGTGCGCAATGGTGCGCATGCTCTTCCTACCTTCGAATGACGCGCGATGGACAACGAATCCCGGGTTTTCCGCCCGCAAGGAGGGCTCCAGCAGGGACGCGCACGCCCGGCCTCTCACCCGAAAGAGTTGGTCCTCCCGGCGTAGGGCGCGGCGCCCGGGGAGCACGTAGGCTCGGATTGACCGAGCCTTCCCCGAAGGCGATCCGCAGCCGTTGCGACGTACGGAGTGAGTACCTGTGATTCCCGGTGGTGGCCAGCCCAACATGCAGCAGCTGCTTCAGCAGGCCCAGAAGATGCAGCAGGACCTCGCGGCGGCTCAGGAGGAGCTGGCCGTGGCAGAGGTCGAGGGTCAGGCCGGCGGCGGTCTCGTGAGGGCGACCGTCACCGGTTCCGGTGAGCTGCGCGCCCTCGTCATCGACCCGAAGGCCGTGGACCCGGAGGACACCGAGACCCTCGCCGACCTGGTGGTCGCGGCGGTCCAGGCGGCCAACGAGAACGCACAGGCGCTCCAGCAGCAGAAGCTGGGGCCGCTGACCCAGGCGCTGGGCGGCGGCAGCGGCATCCCCGGCCTGCCGTTCTAGTCCGGTCCCGGGAGCCCCTCCTGCCGGACCCCCCGTCCGGCAGACACCCCGTAGACACCCCGTAGACATCCCTCCCGCCCGACACGAAAGAAGGCAGTCCGTTGTACGAAGGCGTGGTCCAGGACCTGATCGACGAACTGGGCAGGCTGCCCGGCGTCGGGCCCAAGAGCGCGCAGCGGATCGCCTTCCACATCCTGCAGGCCGAGCCCACCGACGTGCGGCGCCTGGCGCACGCGCTGCTGGAGGTCAAGGAGAAGGTCCGGTTCTGCGCGGTGTGCGGGAACGTGGCGCAGGAGGAGCGGTGCGGGATCTGCCGCGACCCGCGCCGCGACACGGCGGTCATCTGCGTGGTCGAGGAGCCGAAGGACGTCGTCGCGATCGAGCGGACCCGCGAGTTCCGGGGCAAGTACCACGTCCTCGGCGGGGCGATCAGCCCGATCGAGGGCGTCGGACCCGACGACCTGCGCATCCGGGAGCTGCTGGCGCGACTGGCGGACGGGACGGTGACCGAGCTGATCCTCGCGACCGACCCGAACCTGGAGGGCGAGGCCACCGCCACCTACCTCGCCCGCATGATCAAGCCCATGGGCCTGAAGGTCACCCGCCTGGCCAGCGGGCTCCCCGTCGGGGGAGACCTGGAGTACGCGGACGAGGTCACGCTCGGGCGGGCCTTTGAAGGAAGGCGACTTCTCGATGTCTGACGCAACGCTGCACGCCCAGGGCCAGGATCCGGACGACTTCGCCGTCCAGATCGCGGACCAGATCGAGTCCTTCATCGTCGCGGTCACCGAGGTGGCCAAGGGCGAGGACCCGGACAGCGCCGTTCCCTTCCTCCTCCTGGAGGTGTCCCAGCTGCTGCTGGCGGGCGGCCGGCTCGGCGCGTACCAGGACGTCCTCCCCGAGGAGCGCTACGAGCCCGACCTGGGCCCGGAGCCGGACGTGGACGACCTGCGCGAGCGGTTCGCCCTGATGCTGGAGCCGGTCGACGTCTACTCCGAGGTCTTCGACCCCTACGAGCCGCGCAAGACCCCGGTCGCGCACCGGATCTCCGACGACCTGGCCGACGTGGTCGCCGACCTGCGGCACGGGCTCATCCACCTCCAGGCCGGCCGGGTCACCGAGGCCCTGTGGTGGTGGCAGTTCTCGTACTTCACCAACTGGGGCCCGACGGCCTCGGCCATGCTGCGCGCCCTCCAGTCGCTGATCGCCCACGTACGCCTCGACCAGCCGCTCGCGGCCCTGGACGGCCTGGACACGGACGAGGACATGACCGAGGACGACCTCGCGGAGCAGGCCGGCGCGGTCATGGCCGAGGAGCTCGGCCAGCTGGGCCGCAAGTAGAGCGAGCGCGTGCCGGGTGGTTCCGGTGCCGGGTGGTTCCGGCCGGTTCCTGCTGGTTCCGGCCGGTTAGTGGTGTCCGCGGGGCAACCGTTCCGCTGATCTTTTGATCTCATGATGTGGTACGAGGCGGTCGGATCCCGGCCGCTCGTTAGACTGCACCAGCAAATGAGACGGACCGAGCGAGGAGCGCACGTGGGCCTTGTCGTGCAGAAGTACGGAGGCTCCTCCGTAGCCGATGCCGAAGGCATCAAGCGCGTCGCCAAGCGGATCGTGGATGCCAAGAAGAACGGCCACCAGGTGGTCGTCGTGGTTTCCGCGATGGGCGACACGACGGACGAGCTGATCGATCTCGCCGAGCAGGTATCCCCGATGCCTGCCGGGCGTGAATTCGACATGCTGCTGACCGCCGGAGAGCGGATCTCCATGGCCCTGCTGGCGATGGCGATCAAAAACCTGGGCCACGAGGCCCAGTCGTTCACCGGCAGCCAGGCAGGCGTGATCACCGACTCGGTCCACAACAAAGCGCGCATCATCGATGTGACGCCGGGCCGTATCCGCACCGCGCTGGACGAGGGCAACATCGCCATCGTCGCCGGCTTCCAGGGAGTGTCCGCGGACTCCAAGGACATCACCACCCTCGGCCGGGGCGGCTCGGACACCACCGCCGTCGCGCTCGCCGCGGCGCTGGACGCCGAGGTCTGCGAGATCTACACCGATGTCGACGGCGTCTTCACCGCGGACCCCCGCGTCGTGAAGAAGGCCCGGAAGATCGACTGGATCTCCTCCGAGGACATGCTGGAGCTCGCGGCCTCCGGTTCCAAGGTGCTCCTGCACCGCTGCGTCGAGTACGCGCGCCGCTACAACATTCCGATCCACGTCCGTTCGTCCTTCTCCGGACTGCCGGGTACCTGGGTCAGCAACGAGAAGCCCGAGTCGCAAGGGGACGAGCAGGTGGAGCACGCCATCATCTCCGGAGTCGCCCATGACGTCTCCGAAGCCAAGATCACCGTCGTCGGCGTTCCGGACAAGCCGGGCGAGGCCGCGGCGATCTTCCGCGCCATCGCGGACGCCGAGATCAACATCGACATGATCGTCCAGAACGTGTCGGCGGCCTCCACGGGCCTCACGGACATCTCCTTCACCCTTCCCAAGACCGAGGGCCACAAGGCCATCGACGCCCTGGAGAAGGCGAAGGCGCAGATCGGCTTCGACTCCCTGCGCTACGACGACCAGATCGGCAAGATCTCCCTGGTCGGCGCGGGCATGAAGACCAACCCGGGCGTCACCGCCTCCTTCTTCCAGGCGCTGTCCGACGCGGGCGTCAACATCGAGCTGATCTCCACCTCCGAGATCCGCATCTCGGTCGTCACCCGCCAGGACGACGTCAACGCGGCCGTGATCGCCGTCCACACGGCCTTCGGCCTCGACTCCGACAGCGACGAGGCCGTCGTCTACGGAGGCACCGGACGATGAGCCCGCACCGGTCGGCCCCGGCGCTCGCCGTGGTCGGGGCGACCGGAGCGGTCGGATCGATCCTGCTCCAGATCCTGTCCCAGCGGGCGGACGTCTGGGGCGACATACGCCTGATCGCCTCCCCGCGCTCGGCCGGCCGGGTGCTGGCCGTCCGCGGCGAGGAAACCGAGGTGATCGCCCTCACCGAGGACGCCTTCGAGGGCCTCGGTGCCGGCGATGTCGTGCTGTTCCTGACGCCGGCGGAGGTGTCGGCGCGCTGGGCCCCCGTGGCCACCGCGCGCGGTGCCGTCGTGGTGGACCAGTCCGCCGCCTTCCGGGAGGACCCCGGGGTGCCCCTGGTGGTGCCCGAGGTGAACGCCCACGCCGTACGGAACCGGCCGCGCGGGATCGTCGCGGGCCCGGACTGCGTGACCGCCGCGATGATCGCCGCCGTGGGCGCACTGCACGCCGAGTACGGGCTGGCCGAGCTGGTCGTCTCCTCGTACCAGGCCGCGAGCCGGGCGGGCCGGGCCGGTGCGGAGGCGCTGCGCAGGCAGCTGACCCAGGTCGCCGGGAGTCCCCTCGGGGAACTGCCCGGGGACGTACGCCGTGCCGTGGGCGAGGACACCGGGCCGTTCGCGGCACCGCTCGCGCTGAACGTGGTGCCGTGGTCCGGCGAGCTGCGGGCGGACGGCTGGTCCTCGCACGAGCTGGCCGTGCGGGCGGAGACCCGGCGCATCCTCGGTCTGGAATCGCTGCCGGTCGCCGTGACCTGCGTACAGGTCCCCGTGGTGACCGGGCACTCCCTGACGGTGCGGGCGCGCTTCGAGCGGGAGGTGGCCGCGGTGCGCGCCCGGGAAGTCCTGGAGGCCGCGCCGGGTGTGGTGCTCGTCGACGATCCGGCGATGGGGGAGTTCCCGACCCCGGCCGACGCGGCCGGTACCGATCCGGCCTGGGTGGGGCGGCTGAGGGGTTCGCTCGACGATCCGAGGGCCCTGGAATTCTTCGTATGTGCGGACAATCTACGCAAAGGCGCGGCATTGAATGCGACTCAGATCTCGGAACTGATCGCGGGTGAATTCGCGTAATCGCTTTGTAGGATCGGTGGTGATCCCTTGATCAAGGTGATGGTCCGAGTGCCGCCTGGATGAATGGGGCAATCGGGAAGAGCGGGTACGCATGAAGGCAATCGGGAAATTGCTGAAGACTCTGCCTCGCGCGTACAACCCTGACGGGGGGACGCGTGTCCAACGGGCGTGGCAGAGGCACTGTTGGACGTGGCCGTCCTACCGGCGCGCAGCGGGATCGTTCCCTCGCGGCGGCGCCCAGGCGCGCCCGGCGGCGGTTTCCCCGTGATCGTGCCCGTCCCGCCGGCCAGCGTGCCGCACATCGCACCACCGACCCGGGGGGGCCGCGTGCCCTCGCCCCGCGATAGCGCGGACACCCCCACGAGCCCGCAGACGGCCGGTGCCCTCCCGCCGGAGGCCTTGATACCGGCCGATACCGCAGCCGTCGGCGAGCCGGGCGCCGGTGCCGGAGCCGACGCCGTCGGCGACGCCGAGCGGCCGGTCGTGGCCGGTACCACCGTCGACCACCTCACCGAGACCTACCAGGCCCACTACCGCTCCCTCCTGGGCCTGGCCGCGCTCCTCCTCGACGACACGGCCTCCTGCGAGGACGTGGTCCAGGAGGCCTTCATCCGTGTCCACTCGGCCCGCAAGCGGGTACGGGACCGCGACAAGACCCTGGCCTATCTCCGCCAGACCGTCGTGAACCTCTCGCGCTCCGCGCTGCGCCGCCGCATCCTCGGGCTCAAGCTCCTGTCGAAGCCGATGCCGGACATGGCCAGCGCGGAGGAGGGGGCGTACGACCAGCTGGAGCGCGACGACCTGATCAGGGCGATGCGCGGACTCCAGCGCCGCCAGCGCGAGGTGCTCGTCCTGCGCTATTTCGCGGACATGACGGAGGTCCAGGTCGCCGAGACGCTCGGGATATCGCTCGGCTCGGTCAAGGCGTACGGATCGCGGGGCATTGCCGCGCTGAGGGTGGCGATGGAGGCCGCGCAGTCATGAGGGACGACCACAGGAACCCGGCCGGCCCCGCCGGGACGGCCACGGCCGACGAGCAGGCGCTGCGCGGCCTGCTGGCCGGGGCCGTTTGTGGACTGGAGCCTTCCGAGGGTGCCCTGGAGCGGCTGCGGCACGCGGTGCCCGCCCGCCGGGCCCGCAAACGGCAGGCCCTCCTCGCGACGGCCGCGGCGGCACTGCTCGCCGGCACCGCGGTCCCGGCCGCGCTGCACCTGGGCTCCGACGAGGGGACGGCGGCCGGACACTCGGCCATGGCCGGTCACGGGGAGTCGCAGGGCGGCAAGCCGGGCGACCTCTCCGATCCCCGCCAGAACGGCTCCGAGGACGTGGCCGGGCCCAGGCCGGTGGCATCCGCGGCCAAGGGCCGGGACGCCGACACCGGGCGCCCGTCCCCGCAGACGAGCGGCTCCCCCTCGGGGGGCGCGGTGGCAGGCCCCTCCAGCACCGGAGCGGGCGCCCCCGCCGGCGGCGCCGGCCACGGCCCGCTGCCGCCGCTGGGGGCCGCGCCCGGAGCGCCGGAGTGCACGGCCGACCAGCTGGGCGTGTCGGGCAGTGCCCGGCCCCCCGGGACCGACGGCAAGGTCTACGGCAGCTTCAAGGTCACCAACGTCTCCGCCCGCGGGTGCACGGTCTCCGGCCCCGACACCGTGACGGCCGCCTCGGTGGCCTCCGTCGGCCCGCCGCCCGCGCAGCCGCCGGTCACGGTGACCGGCCACACGGCGGGGGACCCGGCGAGCGCGCTGCTGCCCGACCCGTCCGCCGAGGCACCGGTCGTGCTGCTCCAGCCGAACAGCGCCTACGAGGTGCGGTTCGCCTGGGTGCCTTCCGACCGGTCCTGCCCGGCCGCCACGCACAGCGCGTCGCTCAAGCCCCAGCCGCAGCCCGCCGCCGGTGAGCGGGGCGGTGCGGCGGACGGTACGGCCGGCGCGGGCGAGCCGGCGGGCGCGGACGAGGCGCCGGCCAAGGACCCGCAGAGCGGCCCCGAGAACCCGGAGGGCGCCGGGGTGGAGGTCTCCCACACCCCGGGCGCGGGCGCCCCCGTCACCCAGACCACCATCCCGGAGGCCTGCGGCGGCACGGTCTACCGCACGGGTCTCATTCCGCCGGGCGCGCCGTAGCCGGTGCCGGTTCCGGTGCCGGTTCCGTGGCCGGGCCGGTGCCGGGGGCCGCGTCCGTAGCCGCCCGCGCCGCCGGGGCCGCGTCCCCGGCGGGCAGAAGCCCCGCCTCGGCGTCGCGCAGGGTCTCCACCTCGCGCCGGTAGAGCCGGAACCACATGAAGAGCACGAAGACGATGAAGACGAACCACTCGCCGGTGTAGCCGAGGTTCTGGAAGGCCTTCAGGTCCAGCCCGGTGTTGGCCGGTGCCTTCGCCGGCACGGGGGTCATCCCGTCCACCGGCGTCTGCACCGTCAGCCATGCGTCGTACAGCGGATCGTGCACCAGGTTGACCAGCGTGGCCGCACTGATCACCCCGAGCTGGCCCGGCGGCAGCCCGCCCTGCGCGTGCACGCCCTTGGTGCCCGAGTTCTCCGAGGACTGCAGGGCCCCCGTCACCTCGACCCGCCCGGCCGGCGGGGCCGGTGCCTTGGCCGGGTCCGCCGGCCCCGGCAGCCAGCCCCGGACCACGGGAATCGTCTTCCCGGAGTCGGCGCGCAGCAGGGTCAGGACGTAGAAGCCGGGCTTCCCGCGGAGTTCCCGTTCGGGGACCAGGAGCTGCTGTCCGTACTCTCCGGCCGTGGAAGCGAGCTGCCCGGAGGTCGTCGTGTCCACCGGGAGCAGCGAGTCCAGCGGGGCGGCCGCACGGGCGGCGGGACGCTCGGCCGACGCCTCCTTGTGGCTGCCGACGCGGTCCTCGAACCGGCCGAGCTGCCAGGTCCCCATGAACAGGCAGAAGGGGATGGCGAGCGCGACGAAGACGTTGATCCCCCACCAGCGCGGGGTCAGGAGAAACCGGTGCACCCCACCAACGGTACGGGGGGTGCGCCGGGGCTCCGGTGCCGGGTCAGCGCGGCAGGCCCTGCGGCAGGTGCTTGAGCGCGAATTCGAGGTCCATCCGGACCTGCTTGATGCGCTCCTCCACCACCAGCGAACCGTGCCCCGCGTCGTACCGGTACACCTCGTGCACCGCACCGCGTGCCGCGAGCCGGTCCACGTAGTTCTCGATCTGCCGGATCGGACAGCGCGGGTCGTTCACGCCCGCCGCGATGTGCACGGGCGCCTTCACCGCGTCCACGTAGGTCAGCGGCGAGGACGCCTCGAAGCGCTCCGGGACCTCCTCCGGGGTGCCCCCGAAGAGGGTGCGGTCCAGGGACTTCAGGGCCTCCATCTCGTCGTGGTAGGCCGTCACGTAGTCCGCCACGGGTACGGCGGCCAGCCCGACCGCCCAGTCGTCGGGCCGCATGCCGATGCCCAGCAGCGTCAGGTAGCCGCCCCAGGACCCGCCGGACAGCACCAGCCGCGCCGGATCCGAGAGGCCGGAGGTGACGGCCCACTCGCGGACCGCCGTGATGTCCTCCAGCTCGATCAGGCCGACCCGGTGCTTGAGGGCGTCCGTCCACTCACGGCCGTAGCCCGTCGAGCCCCGGTAGTTGACCCGCACCACCGCGAAACCGTGGTCCAGCCAGGCCGCCGGGGTGGCGGCGAAGGCGTCGGAGTCGTGCCAGGTGGGACCGCCGTGGATCTCGAAGATCGTCGGGAAGGGCCCGTCACCGTGGCCCACGGGCCGCTGGGCGAGTGCGTGGATCCGCCCGCCGGGTCCCTCCACCCACACGTCCTCCACCGGTACCGAGCCCGGCGGCCGCATGCCCGGAGGATCCAGGACGACGCCGCCGGCCGTGGACCGTACGGCGGCCGGTTCGGCTGCCGAGGACCACTGGTACTCCACCGTCCCGTCCGGGCGGGCCGTCGCGCCGGACACCGTCCCCGGCGGAGTGTCCACCCGTACGAGTTCCCGCGCGGCCAGGTCGTAGCGCCACAGCTCGCTGCGGGCCTCGAAGCCGTGCGCGATGAGCAGCGCGGTCCCGTCCGGGTACCACTCGGCGCTCACGTCGCCCGGCAGGTCGATGGCCAGGTCCTCCTCGGTCCCCGTGGCCACGTCCCACACCATCGGCTCCCAGCGGCCGCGCCGCTGGTGCCCGACGAGGAGCCGGGTGTCCCCGGCGACCGGCGCGAAGCCGAGCACCTCGAGGCCCAGTTCCTCGGTGCCGCCCCGGGAATCGTCCAGTTCCGCGACGGTGGCGCCGTCGAGGGTGACCACGCGCAGGGCCGAGTGCATGGCGTCGCCGTGCTCGGTGTGCTCGATCGCGAGCAGGGTCCCGTCGCGGGACAGGTCGCCCACGCCGGCCGACTCGCGGTGCCGGTAGATCACCTGAGGGGCCCCGCCGCCCGGGCGTACGACGTGGATCGTGGAGCCGTCCTCGTCGGTGGACCGTCCCACGACCGCCGTGCCGTCACGGCCGATGGCGAGCCCGGCGGGGTAGGCGGGCTCCAGCCCGGGCGTGGCGGGCTCGTCGGGTCCGCCCGCGAAGGGCTGGCGGACCCAGGTGCCGAACTCGTCGCCGTCGGTGTCGGAGAACCACCAGATCCACTCCCCGTCGGGGGAGAGGGCGCCGTCGGTGGTGCCGTTGGGGCGGTCGGTGGCCTGCCGCTGCGTACCGGTGGCCCGGTCCCAGGCGTAGAGCTCGTAGGTTCCGGTGGCGTTCGAGACGAAGAGCGAGCGGTCCGGGGCGTCCTCGGCCCAGTCGGGCAGTCCCACGCGCGGCGCCCGGAAGCGCTTCTCCCAGTCGGGCATCCCGGAAGCGGAGTCGGTGCCGGGGCTCAGGTCGCTGTCGCTGGTCATGCGCTCCATTCTCACGGGTCCTGCCGCACCGGGCGGCCGGGATGCCGAGTGGGCCGAACGGGCGCATGGTGGTGTGCGTACGACGAGCGCTCCCGAGAGGGTGTTGATCATGGCCAAGAAGGCTCGTGGCGGGCACCACGGCCACCAGGATTCCGAACGCGCGGTGGCGAAGAACACGGCGGCCGAGGCACGCGCCAAAGCGGCGGGCAGGGAAGCCCAGTCGCTCTCGGCGAAGACGCGCGGCATGCAGCAGAAGGCGCAGGCCAAGCGGGGCTGAGCCTCGGCACTGGCCAGCCCGGCGCGTTCCACGTGAAACGTGGAGGGTGCGTCGTTTCACGTGGAACGTGCGTGCGGGCGTGTGCGTCGTTCCACGTGAAACGTCCGGGCAGGTGCGTTCCACGTGAAACAGCGGGCCGCGTGCGTACGCTGGACCGCATGCGGATGATCGTCCGGGGAGCCCGGCTGCTGCACGAGCACGGCCTGTCCGACGTCGAGGTCGCCGAGGACGGCCGGATCGCCCGGGTGATCCCGCACGACGACCAGAAGGAGCCGCCGGCCACCGGCGTGCTCATCGAGGCCCACGGCGGGCTGCTCAGCGCCCCCTTCGCCGAGCCCCACATCCACCTGGACACCGCCCTGACCGCCGGTCAGCCCCGCCCGAACGCCTCGGGCACCCTCTGGGAGGGCATCGCCTGCTGGAGCGAGCGCAAGCGGACCCTGACCCGCGAGGACGTGGTCGCGCGGGCCACCGAGGTGCTGCGCTGGCAGGCGGCCAACGGCGTGCTGCACGTCCGTACGCACTGCGACGTCACCGACCCGTCCCTCACCGCGCTCGACGCGCTGCTGGAGGTCCGCGACCGGGTGCGGGACATCATGACCCTGCAGATCGTCGCCTTTCCTCAGGAGGGCATCGTCTCCTTCCCCGGTGGCGAGGCGCTGCTGCGCGAGGCCGTCGCGCGCGGGGCGGACGTCGTCGGCGCGATCCCGCACTTCGAGGACACCCGCGAGGACGGTGTCGCCTCGCTGCGGACCGCCTTCGCGGTGGCCGAGGAACACGGCCTGCGCGTGGACGCCCACTGCGACGAGATCGACGACGAGCAGTCCCGGTTCGTGGAGGTGCTGGCCACCCTGGCCCTGCGCTCGGGCCTGCGCGAGCGCGCCACCGCCTCCCACACCACGGCCATGGGCTCCTACAACGGCGCCTACAGCTTCAAGCTCCAGCGCCTGCTGGCCCGTTCCGGTATCAACCTGGTCGCCAACCCCTTCGCGAACCTCAACCTCCAGGGCCGCTTCGACGCCTACCCCAAGCGGCGCGGCCTCACCCAGGTCAAGGAGATGCTGGCCGCCGGGGTCAACGTGGCCTTCGGTCACGACGACGTGATGGACCCCTGGAACGCGCTCGGTACCGCCAACCCGCTCCAGACCGCCCTCGTCGGCCTCTACGCCGCCCAGCTCACCGGCGCCGACGACATCCCGCTGGCGTTCTCGATGGTGACGGACCGTGCGGCCCGCGTCCTCGGCCTGTCCCCCTCCGAGTACGGCATCGTGGCGGGCGCCCCCGCCTCCTTCGTCCTCCTCCCGGCGCCGGGCCCCGAGGAGGCGATCCGCCGGCAGGTCCGGCCCCGGTACGTGGTCTCGCGCGGCAGCGTCCTCGCCGAAACCCCGCCCGCACCGGCCCGGCTGTGGTGGCCGGGGGAGGCGGGCCCGTCGGAGGTGGACTTCAGCCCGCGCGTCTAAGGTGCGGTCCATGACGTGGACCCTTCACAACCTTGACTCGGACACCGCCCGTTCGGCCTTCGAGATCGCCTCGGAGTACGCCGACGCCGCCCTCCTCAACCACTCCGTGCGCTCCTACGCCTTCGGCGCCGAGTACGCGCGCGTGCACGGCCTCACGTACGACGCCGAGCTCCTCTATGTCAGCGCCCTGCTCCACGACCTGGGCCTGACCGCGCCCTTCGACAGCCACACCCTGCCCTTCGAGGAGGCCGGCGGCCATGTGGCCCGGCTCTTCACGGCGGGCCTGGGCTGGCCCCCGGCCCGCCGCGCCCGCGCGGAAGAGGTCATCGTGCTGCACATGCGGGACGACGTCACCGCCGCCCAGGACGTGGAGAGCCACCTTCTCCAGGTGGGCACGAGCGCGGACGTGTCGGGCCTGCGCGTGGCCGACTTCGACCCGTCCTTCCTGACGGGCCTCTTGGAGCACTATCCCCGCCTCGGCTTCGGCCCGTCCTTCCTCGCCCTGGTCGAGGACCAGGCGAGCCGCAAGCCCACCTGTGCGGCGGCGGCCTACGTCGCGGCCGGCGCGGCCAAGCGCATAGCCGCCAACCCCCTGGACGCGTGACGCCCGCGCGGATGCCGCGTTGAGGGGTGCGTGAACCCCACCCATCCCTCAGCGCAGTACCCCTTCTCGGACGCTGCCACACTGTCCTTTCGACCACTGAGCTTCGGGCAGTTGAGCCGTGGCTGGGTCGTCGATGTGAGAGCGGCCGATCTGGTCCCGCTCGCGGCCTCCGTGGACAGCGCGCGCCGGCTTCGGGCCCGGCGCGGGTTCCTGGCGGACAGTGAACCCAACCTCGGGCTGGCCGCGATGCTGCGCCACCGCCCGGCGGACTTCGGATTCGTGGGGCAGATCGTGCTGGGCGCCGAGGCCGTCGAGCTGGTCCCCGAGCCGGGGGCGTTCTCCGATCACATTCACGTCATCGGGCCGGAGTGCATCGACGGGCTGCAGCGGCTCCGGATCATCGCGGAAGCCGTCGGGTGCCTGCCGACCGCCGACCTCGAGCAGGCCGTTCTGCGTGTCGAGATCCTCTGCGGCAAGGAGCGCCGCCGAGCGCGGGTCCTGTACGACGCGGCCGATCGTTACCTGAACCCTTCGACGGCGCAAGACGGTCTCGTCCGGTGCCCCCACGTCCTCCGGCTGATGGACGCGGACTGGGAGAAAGGCACGTTCGACCCACGCCGTGGCGTCACCACAGGCCCACGTGGCGAGCACTTCACGATGGCCGAGGTGACCCAGTCCCTGGCCTGCCTCGCGCCCCAGCGCCACCCGGAAGCAGCGCACCTGGCGGCCACGCCCGAGGGGCGTGAGGTCTTGTGGGGCGGCATCGGCTCCGACCTGTACGGGCAGCTCTTCCATGCGGGAGTGACGCCGCTCGGTGTCGTCCGCGCGATGGAAGCCTGGCAGCAGGCGCGGGCCACGCTGCATTCCCTGCCCGGACGGCTCAAGCAGGGACACGGGCACCTGATCCAGTACGCTCCGGCCCTCATTTGCTGGATGGCGTGCCGCCGGCTGCCCCTGGACTCGCTCCACGACCTCCGGTCCGACTACCGGTGGGACGAAGCCATCTCGTTCCGGCTGCCCGCCGCGACGGAGGCTGCCGCCGAGCTCCTCGTGGGCCGCTACCGGGCCCTCCGGCCCGGCCGCGGACCCTACAAGCCGGAGGCGCCCACGATGGGCCTGTGGCTCGAACTCCTCGAGGACCTCGCCCCGCAAGCCCCCCTCTAGAGCCCCCGCTCCACCATGGTGATCACGTCCTGGCCCGCGTCGTGCGCCTGCTCCGGGGTGATGCCGCGGAGGGGGCCGTCGATGATCAGGGAGGCCAGGCCGTGGACCGCCGACCAGGCGAGGAACTCCGCGCCCGGGCGGCGGGAGTCCGGCAGGGCGCCGGTCTCCACGAGGGCGTCCAGTGAGGCGCTGAGCAGCTCGAACGGCGTGAGCCCGCCCGCCCCGGCGGCCGTGGCGTCGGCGGCGTACGTCATGTCGTCCGGGACGTGGAAGGCCGTCCGGAACCAGCCCGGCTCGGTCACGGCGAAGCGGATGTAGCCCGTCCCCACCGCCCGGAAGCGGGCCCGGGCCTGCTCGGCGGAGGTCCGGGCGGCGGGCAGGGCGTCGATCTCCGCCTCCATGGCCAGGGCCACGCGGGCCATCGCGGCCTGCGAGACCCCGTGCACCAGGGCGCCCCGGTCGGCGAAGTGACGGTAGGCGGCGTTCGGCGACACCCCCGCGCGCCGGGTGGCCTCGCGGAGCGAGACGGAATCCGGTCCGCCCTCGCGCGCCAGCTCCAGGGCGGCTTCGAGCAGCGCGTTGCGCAGGTTCCCGTGGCGGTACGTGCTGCGCTTGGGCGGCGGTGGCGGTTCGGTTTCCGAAGGCATGGGGCTCGGTTCCTCGCTATATGTGGACGGCGTCAACTTCCAGGTATAGCCTACGAGGGAGATGTGGACGTCGTCCACATGTGACTTCAGGGGGTCCCACCGTGCAGAAGGCCGTTTCCCGCGACGGAACCGTCATCGCCTACGACCGCACCGGCGAGGGTCCCGCCCTCGTGCTCGTGGGCGGCGCCTACCAGGTGCGGGAGGACCCGAGGTGGGCCACGCTCGCGGGCCTCCTCGGCGACCGGTTCACCGTCGTGACGTACGACCGGCGAGGCCGCGGTGACAGCGGCGACACCTCCCCCTACGCGGTGGAGCGCGAGATCGAGGACCTGGCGGCCGTCATCGCCGAACTCGACGGCCCCGTACGCGTGATGGGCATGTCCTCCGGTGCCGTCCTGGCTCTGGAGGCCGCCGCGCACGGCGTTCCGATGAAGGAACTGGCTCTGTACGAACCCCCGTTCGTCATCGACGACAGCCGTCCGCCGGTCCCCGTCGACTACGCCGACCAGCTGGACGCGGCCATCACCGAGGGCCGGCGCGACGACGCCGTCACCCTCATGCTGACCACCGCCGTGGGCGTCCCGGCCGAGTTCGTCGGGCAGATGCGCGAGAGCGGCATCTGGAGCCACTTCGCGGCGCTGGCCCACACCCTCCCGTACGACGCCCGCGTCATGGGCGACACCATGTCCGGCCGCCCCCTGCCGGCGGACCGCTGGGCGGCCGTACGGATCCCCGTACTGGCCATCGGCGGCGGCGCGAGCGATCCCTGGCTCCAGTCCGGCGCCCGCGCCCTCGCGGCCCTGCTGCCGGCCGGCCTCCACCGCACCCTGGACGGCCAGACCCACGACGTGGACCCGGCCGCCCTGGCCCCCGCCCTGGCGCAGTTCTACGACCCCGCCCGCCCCTCGGCCTGACACCTGCGGCAACCCCGGCACCAGTCCGGCCCTGGCGGCCATGCCCCCCAGGGCCACCGGTGTCATCCCAGGGGCTGCTGACCACCGGCCACCGCCACCAGCCGCAACACGCACGCCCCGCCGCCTCCACCCACGCCCACCGGGAATCGGTCCGTGACCAGCGCACACGCGGCCGCCCGGACGCCGATGCGGAGCGCGCCGAGCGCCGGACGCGTGACCGGTCCCCTTCGCCATGGTCGGCGCCTCCACCCGGCTCACGCGTGCGGCAGCTCTCGCGCGACACCCGTTGCACCGCGTGCAGCCCGTTCCTGCGCGTACCACCGCCCTGCGGTTCCCGTGTCAACCCGCACGGCCCCTCTGTCTCCGCAGGTCAGAGGGGGTCCGTGCGGCGTGCGGGGCGGCGCGGACCACGGTCCGGTCCGGGTGGGAACCACGGCGCCCACACCCGCTGTCAGGCGTGTCGGCTAGCATCAAGTCCGTTGTCTGCACGCGCATTTGAGCCGTGCTGCCGGCATGTGCTGCCGCGCCTGGGGAAGGGGACCCGTGTACTCGGAAATCCGAAAGATCACGCCGTAGTTGGCCCAGGAGTGGCTGAAGAAGAACACGAGCAACCGGCCGCTCAGCCGGCAGACGATCGCGCAGATGGCGCGGGCGATCGAGCGCGGCGAGTGGCAGCTCACTCACCAGGGCATCGCCTTTGACGAGGATGACGTCCTCATCGACGGTCAGCACCGCCTGGAAGCCGTGCTCAAGGCCGGGATCCCGGTCGAGATGATGGTGACGCTCGGTGTGCCGAGGGCCTCCTTCACCGTCATGGACACCGGCCGCAAGCGCACCGGGCGGGACGCCCTTTCCCTCGCCGGCGAGGTCAACAGCACGCACCTGGCGGCAGCCCTGCGCGGCCTGCACCTCTACCTCACACAGCCCGACCTGGGATGGTCGGGAGCGTCGTCCCTCGTCTCCAACGACCAGCTGCTCGGCATCCTCGCGGAGCACCCCGACATGCGGGACGCCGTCAACCACGGCATCCAGCTGAACAGGGGCATGAAGATCACGGTGACGGCCGCCTCGATCGGCTGGTACATCACCTGCCGGGAACGGCCCGACGTGGACCAGAGCCCGTGGCTCGACGGCCTCATGACCGGAGCGGGACTCTCCCAGTGGGATCCCCGGCTCACTCTGCGCAACACCCTCCTGGGCCTCGCGGCCGGCAAGCGGCACCGCAAGGCCGATGACTCGCGCGAGCACCTCCTCTACTACCTCAAGTCCTGGAACGCCTGGGTGGAGGACCGCGAACTGAAACTCCTGCGCCGCTCCCCGGGCGAGAAGATGCCCCAGATCACCAAGAGGGTCCAGCTGGCCGAAACTCCCGACACCCTCGACGATCTCGCCTGAAGGGAGCCGGCTCCGCCCTCCGGGGGTCGGGGCCGCCCGCCGGCGAGGCCCTCAACGGTCCCGCGTAGATCAAGAAGGGGCGGGGCAGCCGGGCTCCGAGCCCGGCTCTCCCACTGGCTCCCCAGACACGGCCCGTAAACCACTCAAGGGCCTGACCCGCGATGCGGATCAAGCCCTTGACCTGGTCTTACGAAGTCGGGGTGGCGGGATTTGAACCCACGACCTCTTCGTCCCGAACGAAGCGCGCTGCCAAGCTGCGCTACACCCCGATCGTCGCCCTGAAGTGTTGCTGTCCTGGCGACATCGATTACTTTAGCGGACCCTCGGCCTGAGACGAAATCCGGTTTCGCGCGGGCCCGGCCCGCGTGGTCAGGCCTTCGGGGCCAGGGTCAGGAGAGTCGCCTCCGGAGGGCAGGCGAAGCGGACCGGGGTGAAGCGGTTGGTGCCGCAGCCGGCCGAGACGTGGAGGTAGGCGCGCTGGCCCTGGGCCTCGTACGTGGAGAGGCCCTTCACCCGCTTCGTGTCGAGGTCGCAGTTCGTGACCAGCGCCCCGTAGAAGGGGACGCACAGCTGACCGCCGTGGGTGTGCCCGGCGAGGATCAGGGGGTAGCGGTCGGCCGTGAAGGATTCCAGCACCCGCAGGTACGGGGCGTGCACGACGGCCATCGAGAAGTCCGCGTCCGCCTCCGGGCCGCCCGCGACCCGCTCGTAGCGGTCCCGCTTGATGTGCGGGTCGTCGAGCCCGGTGAAGGCCAGCTCCAGCCCGTCGACCTTCAGCCGGGCCCGGGTGTTGGTGAGGTTCAGCCAGCCCGCCGCGTCGAAGGCGTCCCGCATCCCCTCCCACGGGTTGTGGACGGCGCCGACGACCGGCTTGTTGCCGTTCAGCCCGTGCCGGCCCTGCGCCTTCTCGATCAGGTACCGCCCCGGGTTGCGCAGCCGCGGCCCGTAGTAGTCGTTCGACCCGAAGACGTACACGCCGGGGAAGTCCATCAGCGGGCCCAGCGCGTCGAGCAGCTCGGGCACGCCCTCCGTGTCGGAGAGGTTGTCGCCGGTGTTCACCACGAAGTCGGGCCGCAGGCCCGCCAGGGACTGCAGCCAGGCGCGCTTCTTGCGCTGGCCGGAGACCATGTGGATGTCGGAGACCTGTAGGACCCGCAGCGGCCGCGTCCCGGCGGGCAGTACCGGGACCGTGATCCGGCGCAGCCGGAAGGACCGGGCTTCGAAACCGGCGGCATAGGCCACACCCGCGGCCCCCACCGCCGCGATGGAGGCGGTCACCTTCAGGGGGACTCCGTAACGCGCACGCATGCCCCCATCGTCGCAGACCCGGAAAACGGGTGGGCGCCACGGCCCCGGCACCTGGCAGACTCAGGGGCATGACCACGCTCAAGGCCAAGCTCCAGGAAGACCTCACCACCGCCATCAAGGCGCGCGACGAACTCGGTTCGTCCACCCTGCGCCTGACCCTCGCCGCCATCACCAAGGAGGAGGTCGCGGGCAAGGAGGCGCGCGTGCTCTCCGACGAGGAAGTCCTCAAGGTGATCGCCAAGGAGGCGAAGAAGCGCCGCGAGGCCGCGGATGCCTTCGCCCAGGGCGGCCGCGCCGAGCAGGCCGCGCGGGAGACGGCGGAGGGCGAGTTCCTGGACGCCTACCTGCCCAAGCAGCTCAGTGATGACGAGTTGACCGCGATCGTGGCGCAGGCCGTCGAGGAGGCCCGGGCGGCGGGTGCCGAGGGGCCGCGGGCCATGGGCGCCGTCATGAAGATCGTGAACCCGAAGGTGGCGGGTCTGGCGGAGGGCGGCCGGGTCGCCGCCGCCGTCAAGAAGCAGCTTTCGTAGGGACCAGTAGGGACCAGCAGGGACCAAGGGGAGGGCCCCGGTCGGATCACCGACCGGGGCCCTCCCCTTCGTTCTGCCCCGCCCGTGCGCCTACGGGGTCTCGCGGCCGCCGATCAGGCCCGGCTCCACCGGGACGACCGGGTCGGTCGGAATCTCGGGGGTCTGGCCGCCGCCTCCGGTGACGGTCCCGCCGCCGGTGGACCCGGTGGTGGTGCCGCCGGTGCGGGTGCCGCCGGGCTTGTTGTCGCCGCCGGGCCGGGTGGGCTTGCCGGGCTTGCGGGGGGTGGCCGGCGGGGTCGTGCCGCCCCGGCCGCCGTTGTTGCCGCCGTTGCCGTTCCCGGTGCCGCCGCCCCCGACCGAGGGCTCGGGGACGCTGACCTGCGCGAAGCTCGGGGCCTCGCGGCCGGACAGCGCGCCGGTGACCGCGTCCTTCCAGATCGGGCCGGGCAGACCACCGCCGAAGACCTTCGGGTAGTACTGGCCGCCGATGGTGATGTCCTCCATCGAGATCTTCTTCGAACCGCCGGAGCCGACCCACACCGCGCCGGACAGGTTCGGGGTGTAGCCCACGAACCAGGCGTTGTAGCGGTTGTCGGTGGTGCCGGTCTTGCCCGCGTTGTCGCGGTCGGTCAGGCCCGCCCGCTCACCGGTGCCGGAGTCGACGACCCCGCGCAGCAGGTGGTTGATGGTGTCGGCGGTGTCCTCGGACATCGCCCGGTCGCACTTGGTCTTCGGCACGGCCAGCGCCTTGCCGTGGGCGTCGGTGATCGACTCCAGGGCGATCGGGGTGCAGTGGACGCCCCGGTTCGCGAAGGCCGCGTACGCGTTGGCCATGGTCAGCGGGGACATCTCGGCGGAGCCGAGCGCGATGGACGGTGTCTCGGGCAGCTTCGAACCGTCGGCCGGGGCCACTCCGAGCTTCTGCGTCATCTCCATCACCGGGCAGAGCCCGATGTCCGAGATCATCTGCACGAAGTAGGTGTTGATGGACTTCTCCATCGCCGTCCTCAGCGCGTACGGGCCGACCTCGTCCCGGGTCTCGTTCTCGGCCGTCTCCCGCTTGCCGCCCACCGGCACGTTCTGCCAGGCCGGGCCGGAGCACCGCGACACCGGGCTCGGGTACTCCATCTTGTTCGGGGCCGAGTAGACCTTCGTCGGCTCCATGCCCTGCTCTATGGCGGCGGCCGCGATGAACGGCTTGAACGTGGAGCCCACCTGGAAGCCGAAGTTCGAGCCGCCCATCCGCTTGTCCACGGAGTAGTTGATCTGCGTCTCGTTCTTCCCGAAGCCGTACGGCTTGGACTGGCCCATCGCCAGCACCCGCCCGGTGCCCGGCTGGACCATGGTCACGGCCGTGGCGATCGAGTCGTCCTCGTTGACGTGGTCCTTGATCGAGGCGTTGGCGGCTTCCTGGGACTGCGGGTCCAGGGTGGTGCGGACGGTCAGGCCGCCCTGGTTCCAGACCTTCGCCCGCTCCTCGCGGGTCTTGCCGAAGACCGGGTCCGAGAGGAAGGTGGCGCGCACGTAGTCACAGAAGAACCCGGCGCCCTTGACTGCGGTGATGCAGCCGTTCTTGGGCCGGGTCACCTTCAGCGTGACCGGCTTCGCCTTCGCCTCGTCCGCCTCGGCCTGCGAGATGTCCTTCACGTCGGCCATGCGCTGGAGGACGACGTTGCGGCGCTTCATCGCCTCCTGGCTGTCGTTCACCGGGTCGTACCGGCTCGGCGACTGCACGAGGCCGGCCAGCAGCGCCGACTCCTCCAGCGTCAGGTCCTTGGCGGGCTTGCTGAAGTAGCGCTGGGAGGCGGACTCGATCCCGTACGCCCCCTGCCCGAAGTAGGTGATGTTGAGGTAGTTCTCGAGGATCTTCTTCTTCCCGAGCTCCTCCTCGACCTGGATCGAGTACTTCAGTTCGCGGATCTTGCGGCCGAGGCTCTTCTCCTGCGCCTCGCGCACCTTCGTCTCGTCGTCTCCGGCTTCCTCGACGAAGACGTTCTTCACGTACTGCTGCGTGAGCGTGGAGGCGCCCTGCGCCGCCCCGCCCTCCTGCGCGTTGCGGTTCACCGCGCGCAGGATGCCCTTGAGGTCGACGGCGCCGTGCTCGTAGAAACGAGAGTCCTCGATGGCGACGATCGCCTTCTGCATGTACGGCGACATGGCCGTGAGCGGCACGACCTGACGGTCCCGTGAATAGACGGTGGCGATCAAGCCACCCTCGGCATCCAGAATCGTGGTGCGCTGGCTCAGCGGAGGCGTCTTCAGATTGGCCGGGATCTCATCGAAACCCTCGACCGTGCCCTTGGCGGCGAGGCCCAGCGCACCGGCGCCCGGGATCGCGATACCGGCAAGTACGACTCCGGAGAGAACCGACACACCGAGGAACTTGGCGGCCTGCTGCGGCCCCGTCAGCCCTGCGCCCGAGCGCTTCTTTCCCATAGAGGGCAGCCTACGTTCTCATTCGCCGGACACGCGCGAATGCCTTGGCCTAAGCTGTCCCCAACTGTCACAGCAGCGCGGTGCGACATCAACCCCTCGGCTTGATTTTCACCCTCCCCGAATGGGGTGGACTCATGTCCGAATCCCGCCCTTCCCTCTGACGGCCGCTTACCGGAGCCTCCCCGATTTCACCCGAATCGCCGGAATGGCCGGGCATGTCGCCGGATCACTCCGTCGGGTGATCTGCCGCTTACCCATAGTCCGTTCGGACCATTCAAGATTGGGCCCGTCGGGGGTGTTGCACTGTGTCCACCTTCCGTAACGTCCTCAACTGGCAGCGGTGAATATGCCGCTACCGCCGTGGGGGAGCCTCGATTCGGGAGAGGACGGCACCGGGATGGGCTGGGTTACCGACTGGAGTGCGCAGGCAGCCTGCCGCACTACCGATCCGGATGAACTGTTCGTTCAAGGAGCGGCACAGAACAGGGCCAAGGCGGTGTGCACCGGATGTCCGGTGCGGACCGAGTGCCTGGCCGACGCACTCGACAATCGCGTCGAGTTCGGAGTGTGGGGCGGCATGACCGAGCGGGAACGACGCGCCTTGCTGCGCAGGCGTCCCACCGTCACCTCGTGGCGACGGCTGCTCGAAACCGCCCGCACGGAGTACGAGCGCAGTACGGGCATCCTCACCGTGGATGTCGACGCGGAGATCGACGTGACGTACGAAACCTACGCGGCAGCCGGGTAACCACCCGGGCACCGCGTCGGCACCCCTCGTACGCACGCCTATGCTCCGGCCGGAACCCCGGCCGAGAGTCGCTCTCCGATGGCCCGCAGCCCGGCGAGGTCGTGCACATCGCCGGGCAGGGCGGCCACTTCGGCCACCGCCACCTCGGGGTGAAGAGAAGTGAAACGGTCGCGTGTGCGCTGCTCACGCGCGATCACCTGCATCCGCTCGGCATGCAGGCGCAGCAGTCCCGCCGTGATCTGGTCCACGTCGTCCACACCGGCCGTGCCCTCCGTGTCAGCGGCCGTGCCCTCCGCGTCAGTGGTCGTCCCGCCCGTGTGAGCCGCGCCGTTCATGCCGGGGGAGCCGTCGTCGGCGGCGTCACGAAGTCCAGCCTTCCCGGACTCCTGATCGACAATGCCGCCCTCTTCAAGATTCTCCGCGGCGGCCAGCGCCCGCTCAGCAGACAGCTGTTCCGCGTCGCTCCCGTGCACCCGGTTCAGCACCAGGCCCGCCAGCGGCATCCTCTCCGCGGCCAGCCGCTCCACGAAGTACGCCGCCTCGCGCAGCGCGTCCGGCTCGGGAGCCGCGACCACCAGGAACGCCGTGCCCGGAGCCTGGAGCAGCCGGAACGTCGCGTCCGCGCGCGTCCGGAACCCGCCGAACATCGTGTCCATCGCCGCCACGAAGGTCTGTACGTCCTTCAGCAGCGAGGCACCCATCAGCTTGCTCAGCGTGCCGGTCATCATCGACATGCCGACGTTGAGGAACTTCATCCCCGCCCGGCCGCCGACCTTCGCCGGAGCCATCAGCACCCGGATGAACTTCCCGTCCAGGAACGACCCCAGCCGCTTCGGCGCGTCGAGGAAGTCCAGCGCGGACCGGCTCGGCGGGGTGTCCACGACGATCAGGTCCCAGTCGTCCCTGGCCCGCAACTGCCCCAGCTTCTCCATCGCCATGTACTCCTGCGTGCCCGCGAAGCCGGCCGACAGGGACTGGTAGAAGGGGTTCGCCAGGATCGCCCGGGCCCGCTCGGCGTCCGCGTGCGACTCGACGATCTCGTCGAAGGTCCGCTTCATGTCCAGCATCATGGCGTGCAGTTCGCCGTCGCCGCCGGAGCCGCCCTCTATGCCCCGTACCCGGCGCGGGGTGTTGTCCAGCGAGTCGATCCCCATCGACTGGGCCAGCCTGCGCGCCGGGTCGATGGTCAGCACCACCACCCGCCGCCCGCGCTCGGCCGCCCGTACGCCCAGCGCCGCGGCCGTCGTGGTCTTGCCGACCCCGCCCGCACCGCAGCACACGATGATCCGCGTCCCCGGGTCGTCCAGCAGCGCGTCGACCGCCAGCCGCTGCGGCGTGTCCAGCCCCATGCTCTCCCCGCCCTCGCTCATTCGGCGCCCACCTGCTTGCGCAGCTCCGCCGCCAGCTCGTACAGCCCGGCCAGTTCCATCCCCGAGCCGAGCAAGGGGAGTTCGTACGTCGGCACGCGCAGCCCCGCCAGCACCGCGCGCTGCTCCCGCTCGAGCTCGACCCGGCTCGCGTGCTCGGTGGCCTGCGTGAGGAGCGGCTCCACCAGCCGCTCGGCCAGCCCGCCCCGTCGCGCACCGCCCAGCCCCGCCCGGGACAGGGCCTTGGCGATCTCCGCGCGGCGGCCGTCCGCCGCCGCGCGCAGGGTGTCCTCGTCGAGGTGGTGCGGGCGCACCATGTTGACGATCACCCGGCCGACGGGCAGCCCCGCCGCCACCAGCTCGTCGATGCCGTCCGCCGTCTCCTGGACGGGCATCTCCTCCAGCAGGGTCACCAGGTGCACGGCCGTGTCGGGGGACTTGAGCACCTTCATGACGGCCTGCGCCTGGTTGTGGATCGGCCCGAACCGGGCCAGCCCCGCCACCTCGTCGTTGACGTTCAGGAAGCGGGTGATCCGCCCGGTCGGCGGCGCGTCCATGATCACGTGGTCGTAGGCGAACCGTCCGGCCTTGTCCTTGCGCCGGACCGCCTCGCACGCCTTGCCGGTCAGCAGGACGTCCCGCAGACCGGGCGCGATCGTCGTCGCGAAGTCGATCGCGCCGAGCTTCTTCAGGGCGCGGCCCGCCGAGCCCAGCTTGTAGAACATCTGGAGGTAGTCCAGCAGCGCCCGCTCGGCGTCGATGGCGAGCGCGTACACCTCACCTCCGCCCGCGCCGGGCGCGACGGCGATCTTCCGCTCCTCGTACGGGAGCGCTTCCGCGCCGAAAATCTGTGCGATGCCCTGCCTGCCCTCGACCTCCACGAGAAGAGTCCGCCTGCCCTCGCGCGCGAGGGCCAGCGCGAGTGCCGCGGCGACCGTGGTCTTGCCGGTGCCGCCCTTGCCGCTGACCACCTGGAGCCTGCTCACAGCGTCCGAGCCTAACCACTCCCGCTCAGGCATTACGCTCGCCCCCATGACCAAGAAGTTCGAATACGCGACGGTCCCCCTGCTGGTTCACGCCACCAAGCAGATCCTGGACACCTGGGGCGAGGACGGCTGGGAGCTCGTCCAGGTCGTGCCCGGCCCGAACAACCCCGAGCAGCTGGTGGCCTACCTCAAGCGGGAGAAGGCATGAGCGGCGCCGTCGAGGCCCGGCTCGCCGAGCTCGGCCTGACCCTGCCCGAGGTCGTCCCGCCGCTGGCCACGTACCAGCCGGCGGTCCGGTCGGGCGCGTACGTGTACACCGCGGGCCAGCTGCCGATGGTGCAGGGCAAGCTTCCCGTGACGGGCAAGGTCGGCGCCGAGGTCTCCGCGGAGCAGGCGAAGGAGCTGGCGGCGACGTGCGCGCTCAACGCGCTGGCCGCCGTCAAGTCCGTGGCCGGTGACCTGGACCGGATCGCCCGTGTGGTGAAGGTCGTCGGCTTCGTCGCCTCGGCCCCCGACTTCACGGCGCAGCCGGGCGTGCTGAACGGTGCGAGCGAGCTGCTGGGCGCGGTGCTCGGCGACAAGGGCGTGCACGCGCGCAGCGCGGTCGGGGTTGCGGTGCTTCCGCTGGACGCGCCGGTCGAGATCGAGATCCAGGTCGAGCTGACCGCCTCCTGACGCCCGGACCCCGCGGCGCGCGGCCGCGCAGGGCCGGATCTTCCGGCATGGCCGCTCGCGGGGCAGGGCGCCCCGGGCGCCCTGTCGGCTCCGCGCAGCCGCGTCCGCCGGGGCGGGGCCGTCAGGAAGGGCCAAGGTTCAAGATCCGCCTGGCTGAGGCCGGGGCCTCGAACATCGGGCCGGATGGCCATAGCATCCCGCCATGCCGAATGGTCAGCACGGTCAGCCCTCGCCCAGCCAGCCGCCCGCGGGAGGGCAGTGGTACCCCCCGGAGTGGCCGGACCGCATCCGCGCGCTCGCGGACGGGGCCCTCACCCCGGTGGAACCCAGACGCGCCGCCACCGTGATGCTGCTCCGTGACACCACCGCCGGTCCGGCCGTGCACATGCTGCGCCGGCGCTCCTCCATGGCCTTCGCCGGCGGCGCGTACGCCTACCCCGGCGGCGGCGTCGACCCCCGCGACGAGGACCACCGCATCGGCTGGGCCGGACCCGGCCTGGAGCTCTGGGCGCGGCGCCTCGGCACGGATGCCGCCGGCGCCCAGGCGATCGTCTGCGGAGCGGTGCGCGAGACCTTCGAGGAGGCCGGGGTCCTGCTCGCGGGCGAGACCCCGGACACGGTCGTCGGCGACACCACCGGCGACGACTGGGAGGCCGACCGCGAGGCCCTCGTGGCGCGCGAGCTGTCCTTCGCCGAGTTCCTCGACCGGCGCCGCCTGCTGCTGCGTTCCGACCTGCTCGGGGCGTGGGCCCGCTGGATCACCCCGGAGTTCGAGCCGCGCCGCTACGACACCTGGTTCTTCGTGGCCGCCCTCCCGGAGGGCCAGCGCACCCGCAACGCCTCGACCGAGGCCGACCGAACCGTCTGGATCCGCCCCGCCGAGGCCGCCGCCGGGTACGACAAGGGCGAGCTGCTGATGATGCCGCCGACCATCTCCACCCTGCGCTCCCTGGAGCCGTACGGCAGCGCCGCCGACGCGCTCGCCGCGGCCGGTGAGCGGGACCTGACCCCGGTCCTGGCCGAGGCCTCGCTGGAGGACGGCGTGGTGGTGCTCAGCTGGCCGGGCCACGACGAGTTCACCAAGCGCGTCACCCACGGAGGCTCCGCATGAGCGATGCAGCGGCCCTCCCCGGCCAGCCGCGCGGAATCGTCACCTCCGGGCCCGCCACCGCCCGCGCGGTCAACATCCTGGCGCCCAACCCCTCGGCCATGACCCTGGACGGCACCAACACCTGGCTGGTCTCCGAGCCCGACTCCGATCTGGCCGTCGTCATCGACCCCGGCCCCCTCGACGAGGCGCACCTGCGGGCCGTCATCGCCACCGCCGAGCAGGCCGGAAAACGGGTCGCGCTGACCCTCCTCACCCACGGCCACCCCGACCACGCCGAGGGCGCCGGCCGCTTCGCCGAGCTCACCGGTACGAAGGTCCGCGCCCTCGACCCCGCGCTGCGCCTCGGCGACGAGGGCCTGGCCGCCGGGAACGTCATCCGCACCGGCGGCCTGGAGCTGCGGGTGGTGGCCACCCCCGGGCACACCGCCGACTCGCTCTGCTTCCACCTGCCGGCCGACCGCGCCGTCCTGACCGGCGACACGGTCCTCGGCCGCGGCACCACCGTCGTCGCGCATCCCGACGGCCGCCTCGGCGACTACCTGGACTCCCTGCGCCGTCTGCGCTCCCTGACCGTCGACGACGGGGTCCACACGGTCCTCCCGGGGCACGGGCCCGTCCTGGACGACGCGCAGGGCGCCGTCGAGTTCTACCTCGCCCACCGGGCGCACCGCCTCGCACAGGTCGAGACGGCGGTGGAGAACGGTTTCACCACGGTGGAGGCCGTCGTCGCCCACGTGTACGCGGACGTGGACCGCTCGCTGTGGCCGGCCGCCACGTGGTCGGTCGAGGCCCAGCTCGAGTACCTCCGCGATCACGGACTGATCCCGGGGGGACCCGAATGAACACGCTGTTCCTGACGCTGGCGCTGCTCGCGACGGCCGGCTGGATCACCTCGACCCTGAACCTCAAGGTGCGGGCCCTGGAGGACAGGGCCGACCGGCTGGAGCGCCGCCTGGGCCTGGTCCTGGACCACTTCGGCATCGAGGAGCCCGAGCCGGCCGGGATGGACGAGGTGCGCGCCCTGATGCGCGAGGGCCGCACCATCTCGGCCATCAAGGTCTACCGCGGGATCACGGGCGCGGGGCTGGCGCAGGCCAAGCGGGCGGTCGAGTCCCTCGGGGACCCGGCGGCCCCGAGCGCCCAGGAGAGGCCCGGGCGGGAAAGTCCGGCGGCGAGGGCCTGAGCGAGGGCCTGAGCGAGGGCTTGGGCGAAGGCCTCAGCGGGGCCCGGGCGAGGGCTTGGGTGAAGGCCTCAGCGGGCCCGGGCGGGGGCGAAGTCCTAGGCGCGCGGCGTCTTCGTCCCGAGCCGGGCCGTGTACTCGTCCGCGAGCCACGGTCCGAGGTCGTCGAGGTAGGCCCGCGCCACGGCCGGATCGTCGACCGGGTCCAGCGCCACGACGGCGGCGCGCCGCAGCTGTGCGGCCCGCTCCGGGTAGTACGCGCCGAAGATCTCCGCGGACTCGGCGAGGTCGCTGGTCCAGCCGCCCCACCGGGGCATGACCAGGGTGAAGGCGGTCCGCACCAGGTGCCGTGAGAAGAACCGGTTCATCCTGAGGAACTCGGCGGGCTCCGAGGCGGCCTCGAACCGGGCCCGCCACCGCGGGAGCAGGGCGGCCAGGTCGCCGTTCGCCTCGCGGGCGAGCAGGGCGTCGGGCCGGTACCGGGGGAGGTGCTCGGCCAGGTCGTCGCCGAGCAGCGGGGTGCACAGGCAGGCGAGGAACCAGCCCAGGTCGTAACGTTCCTGCTCGCTCAGCAGCCGCTCCTTGCCGTACAGCAGGATGCCGACCCCGTCGATCTGCGGGAAGTCCTGGTCGAGGCCGCGCCCGAGCACCTCGGCGGTGTCCCGGTCCTCGTCGCCCGGCTCCCGGTGCAGGGCGATCAGCAGGTCGAGGTCGCTGCGCCCCGGCCGGGCCGTCCCGCGCGGTACGGAGCCGTAGAGGTAGGCGCTGTGCAGCCGGCGCCCGTACGCCTCCGCGACGCGGGCGCGGGCGGCCGCGACCGGGCCGGCGAACTCGGGCTGGACCCGCCCGAGGGACCCCTCCCGCTCGAAGTAGCCGTACGCGTCCAGCCCTCTGCGCTCCATGGCCCCACTCTGCACGCCCCCGGCCCTGACCGGCCGGTATTCACGGTCCGGTGTCCCGTCCCGGGGGTCCCGCGCCGGAAACGGACGGAGGGGCCCCGTCCGTACCCGGACGGGGCCCCTCCGCGAAGACCCGAAGGCCGCGTCAGCGCGAGCGCTTGGCGAGCCGCTCCACGTCCAGCAGGATCACGGCACGCGCTTCCAGGCGCAGCCAGCCACGGCCCGCGAAGTCGGCCAGCGCCTTGTTCACGGTCTCGCGGGAGGCGCCGACGAGCTGGGCCAGCTCCTCCTGCGTCAGGTCGTGGACGACGTGGATGCCCTCCTCCGACTGCACGCCGAAGCGGCGCGACAGGTCGAGGAGCGCCCGGGCGACACGGCCGGGAACGTCGGAGAAGACCAGGTCGGACATCTGGTCGTTGGTCTTGCGCAGGCGCCGGGCGACGGCGCGCAGCAGCGCGGTCGCGACCTCGGGCCGGGCGTTCAGCCACGGCTGGAGGTCACCGTGGCCGAGGCCGAGGAGCTTGACCTCGGTCAGGGCGGTGGCGGTGGCGGTGCGGGGTCCCGGGTCGAACAGCGACAGCTCGCCGATCAGCTCGCCGGGGCCGAGGACGGCCAGCATGTTCTCGCGGCCGTCGGGGGAGGTGCGGTGGAGCTTCACCTTGCCCTCGGTCACGACGTACAGCCGGTCACCGGGGTCGCCCTCGTGGAACAGGGCGTCGCCGCGCGCGAGGGTCACCTCGGCCATGGAGGCGCGGAGCTCCGCGGCCTGCTCGTCATCGAGCGCCGCGAAGAGCGGGGCGCGCCGCAGAACGTCGTCCACGAGTCTCTCTCCTATGTCGACCAGCCAGTGGGGACCGCTCCCCATTTTGCCGGACGGCTCAAACAGTGCGATCAATCACAAGGATGCCGGACGGATGGGTGTGCTGTGCGGCGAGAGGCCGATCGGGGTGGTGTTACCTGAGGTCCGGGCGGGTGTCGGCGCCCGGCCTTAGGCTGGTCGGGTGTCCAATAAGCCGGTGAGAGCACAGGCCAAGGGGTCCGCGGGAGTGACGGCGGCCCTCAATTCAGCCGTGGGCGAACAAGCCCAACCAGAGGCGTCCGAAAAGGTCCGACCTGTCCCGTTGGGCAAAGGTTCGGCCAAGAAACCGTCGGCGGCGAAGCCGGAATCCCGTCTGGCGATGGTCCGCCGGGCCCGCCGCATCAACCGCGAGCTCGCCGAGGTCTACCCGTACGCCCATCCGGAGCTGGACTTCCGCAATCCGTTCGAGCTCCTCGTCGCGACCGTCCTCTCCGCGCAGACCACCGACCTGCGCGTGAACCAGACGACCCCGGCCCTCTTCGCCGCCTACCCGACCCCCGAGGACATGGCCGAGGCGGTACCGGAGGAGCTGGAGGAGATCATCCGGCCGACCGGGTTCTTCCGGGCGAAGGCGAAGTCGCTGCTCGGCCTCTCGCAGGCGCTGCGCGACGACTTCGGCGGTGAGGTCCCGGGCCGGATCGAGGATCTCGTCACCCTGCCCGGAGTCGGCCGCAAGACGGCCAATGTGGTGCTCGGCAACGCCTTCGGGGTCCCCGGGATCACCGTCGACACCCACTTCGGCCGACTGGTGCGCCGCTTCAAGTGGACCGAGCAGGAGGACCCGGAGAAGGTCGAGGCGGAGATCTGCGCGATCTTCCCCAAGAGCGAGTGGACGATGCTCTCCCACCGCGTGGTCTTCCACGGCCGCCGCATCTGCCACGCCCGCAGACCCGCCTGCGGTGCCTGCCCCATCGCCCCGCTCTGCCCGGCCTACGGCGAGGGCGAGACGGACCCGGAGAAGGCGAAGAAGCTGCTGAAGTACGAGAAGGGCGGCTACCCGGGCCAGCGCCTCTCCCCGCCCCCGGACTACCCGGGCCTCCCGGCGCCGCCGCTGGGAGCCCGTACGGAGCCCTGAGCGCGGCCGGTCGGGCGCTACGGCGGCCGGGCCCGGCCGGCCCCAGCGGCAGGCGCCCCCGGGGGGCGCGCGGTGGGCGCCGCACGCGCCCCCGGCGGAACGAATCCGGACCCGGACCGCGTTCAGCGGTGTGGAGACGGTGTCGACAGAGGAACGCGGACAGGGGTGCCCATGACGCGCGGTACGCAGGACGAGACCACGGCAGCCGCCCGGGAGGGCGACGGCCTGGCCCTCACGACGGCCGGTCTGCCCGCCTGGCTCGACCCCGTCGTGGAGGCCGCCCGGAGCGTCCGGCCGCGCCAGCTCAGCCGCTTCCTGCCCCCCGAGGACGGCCGCGGCCGGCAGTCCGCCGTACTGGTCCTCTTCGGCGAGGGCCCGCGCGGCCCCGAGCTGCTGCTCCAGGAGCGGGCCGGCAGCCTCCGCTCGCACGCCGGGCAGCCCTCCTTCCCCGGCGGTGCCCTGGACCCGGAGGACGGCGACCCGCACACCACCGGCCCGCTGCGCGCCGCCCTGCGCGAGGCCGAGGAGGAGACCGGCCTGGACCCGGCCGGGGTCCAGCTCTTCGGGGTGCTGCCCAGGCTCTACATCCCGGTCAGCGAGTTCGTCGTGACCCCCGTGCTGGGCTGGTGGCGCGAGCCCTCGCCGGTCGGCGCGGTGGACCCGGCGGAGACGGCCCGGGTCTTCACGGTGCCCGTGGCGGATCTCACGGACCCCGCCCACCGGGTCACCGTGGTCCATCCGCGCGGGCACGAGGGGCCCGGATTCACCGTGGAATCCGCTCTGGTCTGGGGTTTCACCGCCGGTGTCATCGACCGGATCCTGCACTTCTCGGGTTGGGAGCGACCGTGGGACCGCTCACGTCACGTGCCGCTCGACTGGCACGCATGAGACGGTGACCCTCGTGAACGTGCTGGACATCCTGTTGCTGGTCGCCGCCGTGTGGTTCGCGATCGTCGGCTACCGCCAGGGGTTCGTCGTCGGCGTCCTGTCGGTGATCGGCTTCCTCGGCGGTGGTCTCATCGCCGTGTCCCTGTTGCCCCTGATCTGGGACCGGGTGACCGACAACGGCACTCAGGTGTCCACCACCGTCGTGGTGATCGCCGTCGTCGTGATCATCATCTGTGCCTCCATCGGCCAGGCGCTCACCACCCATCTGGGCAGCCGGCTCAGACGCCACATCACCTGGTCGCCCGCCCGCGCGCTGGACGCCACCGGCGGCGCCCTGGTGAACGTCGTCGCCATGCTGCTCGTGGCCTGGCTGATCGGCTCCGCGCTGGCCGGGACCTCGTTGCCCACCCTGGGCAAGGAGGTCCGCAACTCCAAGGTGCTCCTCGGGGTGTCGCGAGTGCTGCCCGACCAGGCGAACACCTGGTTCTCCGACTTCACCTCCACGCTCGCCCGCAACGGCTTCCCGCAGGTCTTCAGCCCGTTCTCGAACGAGCCGATCACCGAGGTGAAGGCGCCCGACCCGGCGCTCGCCCGCAGCGGGGTCCCCCAGCAGGCCAAGCTCTCCATCGTGAAGGTCGTCGGCACCGCGCCCAGCTGCAGCAAGGTCCTGGAAGGCACCGGCTTCGTCTTCGCACCCGGCAAGGTGATGACCAACGCCCACGTCGTCGGCGGGGTCGTGGAGCCGACCGTGCAGATCGGCGGCGAGGGCAAGCTCTACGACGGCAAGGTCGTGCTCTACGACTGGGAGCGCGACATCGCCGTCCTGGACGTGCCCAGGCTGAAGGCCCCGGCGCTGGAGTTCACCGACAAGGACGCGACGAGCAGCAGCGACGCGATCGTCGCCGGCTTCCCGGAGAACGGCGCCTACGACGTCCGCGCGGCCCGCGTGCGCGGCCGGATCAACGCCAACGGCCCGGACATCTACCACCGGGGCACCGTCCGCCGCGACGTGTACTCGCTGTACGCGACCGTCCGCCAGGGCAACTCCGGCGGCCCGCTGCTGACGCCCGAAGGCAAGGTCTACGGAGTCGTCTTCGCGAAGTCCCTCGACGACCCGAACACCGGCTACGCCCTGACCGCGGACGAGATCCGCGAGGACATCCGCATCGGGAAGACCGCCGAGCGCCGCGTGGACACCCAGGGCTGCGCCCTCTGACCCGTACGGGGCCGGGGGCGCCGCTCCTGGATCCGTGATCCGTCCCCGCGCGCGGGTCCCGCACGCGTCCCGGGTGCCCGTCCCGCGTGTGCGTCCTACATGCGTGGATGGCGCAGCCGGGCAGAGACCCAGCGGGCGCGTCGGCGCAGGATGCGCGGGATCCCGAGCCGGGGGTCGTGGCCGTCCCGGCCGGTCCTGTCGTGCGTGCCCGGCGCTGTGGCCGAGCGGCGTTCGCGTGCGGTGTCACCGTGGTCGTGCGTCCAGCCCATACAACGAGCTGTGCCCGGGCTCCAAGGTCCGTAACCCCGTCCGCGGCGGCCAATTGGCCTATGCGCCGGGCAATTGAATGCCCGTAAGACTGTCGTACGGGGCCCGCTGTCGATTCGTCAGGCCGCGCCGACGATCCGTCAGCGGTCGGGCTCGGGGTCCTTGAGCCAGTTCAGCAGCTCGGTGGTGAAGCCGTCCGGGTCCTCCTCGTGCGGGAAGTGCCCCAGACCGTCGAAGAGCCGCCAGCGGTACGGGGCTTCGACGTACTCCCCGGAGCCGGCCGCGCTGCGCGTGCGCATCACCGGGTCCAGCGAGCCGTGCAGGTGCAGCGTCGGCACCCGTACGGGCCGCTTCATCCGCCGGTAGAACTGGAGTCCGTCCGGGCGTGCCATCGACCGCATCATCCAGCGGTAGGGCTCGATCGAGCAGTGCGCGGTGGACGGGATGCACATCGCCCGCCGGTACACGTCCAGATCGGCGTCCTCCGGGAGCAGCGGCCCGGACCAGTCCCGGATCAGCTCGGCCACGAGGGCACCGTCGTCGGCGACCAGCTGCCGCTCCGGGATGAACGGCCGCTGGAACCCCCAGATGTGCGAACTCGCCCGGGTCTGGCCGAAGTCGGCCATCATCGCCGAGCGCCAGCGGCGCGGGTGCGGCATGGAGGAGACGACCAGCCGCCGCACCAGCTTCGGCCGCATCACGGCGGCCGTCCAGGCGAGGTAGCCGCCCAGGTCGTGTCCGACGAGGGCCGCGTCCGGCTCGCCGAGGGACCGTACGACCCCGGTGATGTCGAGCGCCAGGTTCGCCGGGTCGTAGCCGCGCGGGGTGCGGTCGCTGCCGCCCACCCCGCGCAGGTCCATGGCCACCGCGCGGTATCCGGCGTCCGCGAGCGCGGCCAGCTGGTGCCGCCACGTCCACCAGAACTGCGGGAAACCGTGCAGCAGCAGCACCAGTGGCCCGTCGCCGGCCTCCGCGACGTGGAAGCGGGCGCCGTTGGCGGCGACGTCCCGGTGCGTCACCGTCCTCCCGCCGGGGAGGTCGAGCCGTACCGCCGTGGCGGCGGTGGGCGGAGTACCGGAGTCGGCCGAGGGCGCTGTCATGAGGACGAGCGTGCCACACCCACAGCCTGGTCACTCACCGCGCGGGGATGGGGCTTGACGGTTCCGACGAGCGCCGCGGTCTGCTTGACCGAGTCCATGGTCTTCACCGGCGGCTTGATCTTCTTGAACTTGGTCACCGCCAGGAGTCCGATCAGCCCCGCCAGCAGCCAGAACGCGCCGCCGACGATGAGGAAGGACCAGGCCAGCCCGAGACCCAGATTGTGGATGCCGTAGGCCGCGGCGAAACTCAGTACGGGGAGGGAGAAGAGCACGAGCACGCCGGCCGCGATCGCGGCGCCGCTGCCGATGCCCGCACGCTTGACGTCCTGCTTGATCTCGACCTTCGCGAGGGCGATCTCGTCGTGCACCAGGGCGGACATCTCGGCGGTGGCCGAGGCGACCAGCTGGCCGAGTGTGCGCTCCGCTCCCGGAGCCCCTTGGTCCTCCACTGCGCTCATCCCTGTCTCCCTCTGTCGTCGTCCGCCGGCGGCTGTCCTCCGTCGTCCCTCAGATCATGCCGGACGGTCGGCGCGGGCGCTGGACCCGCCCGCCGCTTCGCCTCCGGCCGTGTCCGACGCCGTGGCCCGCCCGAGCGCCGCCGCTTCCGCCCTGCGGCGGTGTTCGGCGGCCTTCTCCTCGAGGATCTTCGCCATCCGCAGGTGGTACTCCGGCTTGTCCTGCTCGTAGATGTCCGGGATCCCGTCGAGATCGTCGTCGCGCTCCTCGGCCTCGGTCAGCGCCCGGTACGTGCGGTTGCGCATCTTGAGCATGGCGCTCGCGACGATCGCCGCGATGAGGGAGCCGATCAGTACGGCGGCCTTGACCTCTTCGGTGAGGACCTCGTCCCCGGCGAAGGCGAGTTCGCCGATCAGCAGGGAGACGGTGAAGCCGATGCCGGCGAGCGAGGCCACGGCGAGTACGTCGGGCCAGGCGAGGTCCTCGTTCAGCTCGGCCCTGGTGAAGCGGGCGGCCAGCCAGGTGCCGCCGAAGATGCCGACCGTCTTTCCGACGACGAGGCCGAGCACCACCCCGAGGGTTTCGGGGCGGGTGAAGACCTGAGCGATGGATTCGTCCGAAAGGGAGACCCCGGCGGAGAAGAGGGCGAAGAGCGGTACCGCCAGTCCGGCCGACAGGGGGCGCACGAGGTGCTCGATGTGCTCGCCGGGGGAGTGCTGCTCGCCCTCCTTGCGGGTGCAGCGCAGCATCAGGCCCATGGCCACGCCGGCGATGGTGGCGTGGACGCCGCTGTTGTACATCAGGCCCCAGATGACCAGGGCGAGCGGGACGTAGACGTACCAGCCGCGGACGCCGGCGCGCAGCAGGAACCAGAAGAGGACCAGGCCCGCGACCGCACCGCCGAGCGCGGCGAAGTCGAGGTCGCTGGTGAAGAACACCGCGATGATCAGGATCGCGAACAGGTCGTCGACGACGGCCAGGGTCAGCAGGAAGGCGCGCAGCGCGGAGGGCAGCGAGGTGCCGATGACCGCGAGGACGGCGAGGGCGAAGGCGATGTCGGTGGCGGTGGGGACGGCCCAGCCGGCGCTCGATCCGTTCCCCAGGGTGTTGACCAGTAGGTAGACGAGCGCGGGCACCGCCATGCCGCACAGGGCGGCGATCACCGGCAGGGCCGCCGCCTTGGGGTCGCGGAGGTCGCCCGCGACGAGTTCGCGTTTGAGTTCGATGCCGGCGACGAAGAAGAAGACGGCGAGCAGGCCGTCGGCGGCCCAGTGCTGGAGCGAGAGGTCCAGGCCGAGGGAGGCGGGGCCGATGTGGAAGGACCGGACGCGGTCGAAGCTCTCCGCCAGTGCGGGGATGTTCGCCCACATGAGGGCGGCGATCGCGGCCACCAGGAGGAGGACGCCGCCGACGGTTTCCGTGCGCAGAGCGTTGGAGACGAAGCGGCGCTCGGGCAGGGAGAGGCGGCCGAGGAGCTTGTGCCGGCGGTCGGGGCCGGGTGTGTGCGAGGGAGTGGCCACGGTGGAGAACCTCCGGGTGGTCGACGGCATGGCTATGCAGTTGCCGACCAGACTTCCCGGCGCACCCTGGGGACTTTCGGACGTCAGTTCTTGACGTTTCCTTGATTTTACAGGGTGTGCCCGGTCGTACCAGATGATCTTCATCTTGAACGGACGGAGGGCGCCCGGCGCGCTGCGCGCCGGACGCCCTCCTCAGGCCGTGGCCTGCCGGTCTCAGTCCTCGTCGGAGCTGCTGGGCAGCTTCGTCTGGATCAGGTCCATCACCGAGGAATCGGCCAGCGTGGTGACGTCGCCGACCGCGCGGTTCTCCGCCACATCGCGCAGCAGACGGCGCATGATCTTGCCCGAGCGGGTCTTCGGCAGCTCGGCCACCGGCAGGATGCGCTTCGGCTTCGCGATGGGGCCGAGGGTGGCACCGACGTGGTTGCGCAGCTCCGCGACCAGGCCCTCCGTCTCCGAGGCGGTGCCGCGCAGGATCACGAAGGCCACGATCGCCTGTCCCGTGGTCTCGTCGGCCGCGCCGACCACCGCCGCCTCGGCGACCGAGGGGTGCGAGACGAGCGCCGACTCGACCTCCGTGGTGGAGATGTTGTGGCCGGAGACCAGCATGACGTCGTCGACCCGGCCGAGGAGCCAGATGTCGCCGTCGTCGTCCTTCTTGGCGCCGTCGCCCGCGAAGTACTTGCCCTCGAAGCGGGACCAGTAGGTGTCGATGAACCGCTGGTCGTCTCCCCAGATGGTGCGCAGCATCGACGGCCACGGCTCGGTGAGGACCAGGTAGCCGCCCCCGCCGTTCGGGACCTCGTTCGCCTCGTCGTCCACGACGGTGGCCGAGATGCCGGGCAGGGCGCGCTGCGCCGAGCCGGGCTTGGTCGCGGTGACGCCCGGGAGAGGGGAGATCATCATGGCGCCGGTCTCGGTCTGCCACCAGGTGTCGACGATCGGGCAGCGGTCGCCGCCGATGTGCTTGCGGTACCAGATCCAGGCCTCGGGGTTGATCGGCTCGCCGACCGAGCCCAGCACGCGCAGGCTGGACAGGTCGAACTTCGCGGGGATGTCGTCGCCCCACTTCATGAACGTCCGGATCGCGGTGGGCGCGGTGTAGAGGATGGTGACGCCGTACTTCTGCACCACCTCCCAGAACCGGCCCTGGTGCGGGGTGTCGGGCGTGCCCTCGTACATCACCTGGGTGGCGCCGTTGGCGAGCGGCCCGTAGACGATGTAGGAGTGCCCGGTCACCCAGCCGATGTCGGCGGTGCACCAGTAGACGTCGGTCTCCGGCTTGAGGTCGAACACGGCGTGGTGGGTGTACGAGGCCTGGGTGAGGTAGCCGCCCGAGGTGTGCAGGATGCCCTTCGGCTTCCCCGTGGTGCCCGAGGTGTACAGGATGAAGAGCGGGTGCTCGGCGTCGAAGGCCTGCGGGGTGTGCTCCGTGGACTGGCGGCCGACCAGCTCGTGCCACCAGACGTCCCGGCCCTCGGTGAAGGCGGTGTCCTGGCCGGTGCGGCGTACGACGAGGACGTGCTCGACCTGCGGGCACTTGGCGACGGCCTCGTCGATGGCGGGCTTGAGCGCGCTGGGCTTGCCGCGGCGGTGACCGCCGTCGGCGGTGATCACCAGCTTGGCGTCGGCGTCCTGGATGCGGGAGGCGACGGCGTCGGCGGAGAAGCCGCCGAAGACCACCGAGTGGGCGGCGCCGACCCGGGCGCACGCCAGCATCGCGACGACAGCCTCGGGGATCATCGGCAGGTAGACGGCGACCCGGTCGCCGGCCCGGACCCCGAGTTCGGTGAGGGCGTTGGCGGCCCGGGAGACCTCGTCCTTGAGCTGGGCGTAGGTGATCGAGCGGTTGTCGCCGGGCTCGCCCTCGAAGTGGATGGCGACGCGGTCGCCGTTGCCGGCCTCCACGTGCCGGTCCACGCAGTTGTACGCGACGTTCAGCTTGCCGTCGGCGAACCACTTGGCGAAGGGCGGGTTGCTCCAGTCGAGCGTCTGGGTGGGCTCGGTGTCCCAGCTCAGCCGGCGTGCCTGCTCGGCCCAGAAGCCCAGCCGGTCCGCGTCGGCCTGTGCGTAGGCGGCCTCGGTCACGTTGGCGGCGGCGGCCAGATCGGCGGGCGGTGCGAACCGCCGCTCCTCCTTGAGCAGATTGGCCAGGCTGTCAGTGCTCACGACATCTCCCTTTCCCAGAGTTCTCGTTGTCCCCGGGCATAGCTGTGTCTCCGGGCATAGCTCATCAGTCGGATGTCCAGGTGACAAGGGGTAGCCGAAAATTGGTTTAGACCTATATCACGACTGGGGGCGTCCGCCGTACGTCCGCCGCATGCGAACGACGGCCCCTTCCCGCCGCAGGTGCGAGAAGGGGCCGTCAGCTTGCACGGATACGGGAGGGTATCGGTTCGAGCGAGTTGTGGATCAAGCGTTCTGGCCGACGCTGTCGAAAACCCGACAGTCGAAGAAGTCCTCTCCCTCGGACAGCAGGTAGGCCTGCGCCTCACCCACGTGGAAGTACATCCCGTGCAGCTCCAGCGTGCCCTCGGCGAGCCGGCGGGCCACCGACTCGTGCGCCCGCAGGTGTTCCAGCTGCTGCACCACGTTGGTCAGGCAGAGCTGTTCCACGGCGTCCGCCGGAAGCCGCCCGGAGATCCGGGCCCAGGCGTGGTGCCGGCTGCCCATCCGCTCCAGGCTGGGCCGGCCGTGGCGCAGCCAGCGCATCAGGGGGGTCATCGGGGCTTCGGGGTGGGAGTTCAGCAGGGCTTGCATGGCCCCGCAGCCCGAGTGCCCGCAGACCGTGATGCTGGCGACCTCGAGCACGTCCACGGCGTACTCGATGGCCGCGGCGACCGAATCGTCGGTGGCCTCGGCGCCGGGCAGGGGGACGAGATTGCCCACGTTGCGGACGGTGAACAGGTCGCCCGGACCGCTTGCCGTGATCATGCTGGTGACCAGCCGGGAGTCCGCGCAGGTCAGGAAGAGCTGGGAGGGCCGCTGCCCCTCACGGGCCAGCCGTGCCAGCTCGTCGCGGACGTGCGGGGCGGTGTCCCGCTGGAAGGCGCCGATCCCACTGGCCAGTTGACCGGCGCCGCGCCCCCGGGGCGCCACCGCGGAAGCGGGGGCTCCGGCCTTGCCGGGTGTCCCGGCCGTGCCGGGGGTCGTACGCCCGCCCGTGCCGCCGGGCCGGGCCGCGTCATCGTGGCCGACCGACAGGCCGGCGGCGTGCGCCGCGCGGTGGTCGCAGTGGTTCTGCCAGGGCGTCCAGGGGCGGCAGCACTGGTGCGCCGCGCGCCCGGAGTCGGTCCGGTGGTGCCCGTCTCCGCCGCCCGCACCGGAGAGGAGGGGGACGGGACTGGAGGCCGGGTCCGCTTCAGTGCCCGGTCCCGGACCCGTGCCCGCGAGCGCCCGCCCGCCGCGTCCGGTGAGTTCGAGCGATCCGCCGTGTGCCCGATGGGAGTTCTGCCAGTCGTGCAGGGTCTCGTAGGCGGCGTGGTCCATGAACGAGCCGTCCAGCTCGAGCACCACGTGCCCGCCGTGCGGGATCTGGCTCAGCACGCGGCTCAGCCTGGGGACGGCCAGGAAGGTCAACTGGCCGCGGGCGCACACGTGGTGTCCGCCGTCCAGCTCGGCCAGCGTGATCCGCGTCCGGGCCAGCCGGTGCAGGGCCAGGGCCACCGCGACCGCGATCCCCACGGCCACGCCCTCCAGCACCCCGCCCAGCACCACGGCCGCGATGGTCGTCGCGTAGACCAGCACCTCGCGGTGCCGGTTGACCGTACGCAGGTGGGTGATGCTGACCATCTGCACGCCTACGGCCATCACCAGGGCGGCCAGCGCCGCGAGCGGGATGAGGTCGAGGACGGGCACGAGCAGCCCGGCCGCGAGCACCACCCACAGCCCGTGGAACATGGCTGATTTTCGGCTGACGGCACCGGACTTGACATTGGCCACGCTGCGCACGGCCACACCCGTGATGGGCAGTCCGCCCAGCAGCCCGGAGGCGATGTTCGCCGCGCCTTGGCCGCGCAGCTCGCGGTCGAGGTCGGCGCGGGGCGGACGGTTGTCCGTACCGCGCTCGGAGGCGATCAGCTTGTCGGTGGCGACCGAGGACAGCAGGGACTCCACGCTGCCGACCAGGGTGATGGTCAGGACGGCGGCGATCAGTCCGAGGACCGGCCCCTCCGGCAGCTCGGGCAGTGCGTGGCTGCGCCAGGACGGCAGGTCGACCCGGGGCAGGGAGAGCCCGGCCAGCGCCGCGAAGGCGGTGGCGGAGGCGACGGCCGCGAGCGCGGCGGGCACCTTGCGCAGGGCGCGCCCCACCCGCCCGGGCAGCCGGCTCCAGCCCAGCAGCACGCAGATCGTCAGGGCGCTCACCGCGAGCGCCGCCGGATGCGGATCGGCCAACTGGGCGGGCAGACCGAGCACGTTGGCCACGGCGGAACTCTGCGGGCTGCCGCCGAGCACGATGTGCAGCTGGGCCAGCGCGATGGTCACGCCGATTCCGGCGAGCATGCCGTGCACGATCGCCGGACTCACCATGAGGGCCGACCGGGCGGTGCGCAGGAGCGCGAGCCCGAGCTGGCAGACGCCGGCGAGCACGGTGATGGCACATGTGGTGCGCCAGCCGTAGCGCTGGATCAACTCGGCGGTCACCACCGTGAGTCCGGCGGCCGGTCCGCTCACCTGGAGGGGGGCTCCGCCGAACCGGCCGGCCACGATCCCGCCCACGGCCGCGGCCACCAGTCCCGCCTGGAGCGGGGCGCCGGTGGCCAGCGCGATGCCGAGGGAGAGCGGCAGGGCGATCAGGAAGACGGCGATGGACGCGGACAGGTCGGCGGGGAGGTCCTTGAGGGGACCGGGCGTCTGGGGGGTGGTCGGGGCGGGGGCTTGGGCGGGGGCTGGCGTTGTGGCTGTCATGGGTCCCGTCTCCTCTGAGGAGGGATGAAGCGGCGGGAGTCTCAACACTCGGTAAATGAACGGTAATGGAGAGTAAAGGCCCATGGTGGACAATACGGGCAAATGGCCTAGGAATTAGCGCTCAGGGATGAATAAGCATTTTGTCGGGCTTGTCACGTCTTCTTCTTGGCGGACCGCATGGGACGTTGCGTCGCGGAAGTGCTGCGATGGAACTGCGAGGGAGAGGTGTGCGGATGATCGCCGCCACGAAGAAGATCGCCGGCGGCCTCGTCGCCACGGCACTGGTCCTGTGCGCCGCGGGATGCAGCGGTTCCGGGCCCGCCGAGCCCGGGACCTCCGGTCCGGGTGTGCGGAAGGGCCCCGCCGCCCCGGACGCTCCCGGCAGCCTCAACCGCCTGATCGGGGACGGCTCGACCGCCTACACCGGCTCGCAGCCGAACGTGCGGGCGCCGCAGAAGCTGAAGCCCGGCGAGAAGCCGCCGCAGTTCGTGGTGTTCTCGTGGGACGGTGCGGGCGAGGACAGCCAGAAGCTGTTCTCGCACTTCCGCGAGGTGGGCAAGCAGTACAACGCCCGGATGACGTACTTCCTCAGCGGTGTCTACCTGCTGCCGGAGGAGAAACGTTCCCTCTATACGGCGCCGCAGCACTCGGCGGGCCTCTCCGACATCGGCTTCGGCGACCTCCAGGGCATCAAGGACACCGCCACCCAGCTCCGCGCGGCCTGGCTGGAGGGCAACGAGATCGGCACCCACTTCAACGGCCACTTCTGCGGTCCCGACGGCGGCGTCGGCACCTGGTCCGTGGCGGAGTGGAAGAGCGAGATCAACCAGGCGAAGTCGTTCGTCAAGAACTGGAAGACGAACGCGGGCCTGAAGGGCATGGCCCCGCTCCCCTTCGACTACGACAAGGAGCTGATCGGCGCCCGCACCCCCTGCCTCGAGGGCCAGAAGAACTTCATGCTGGCGGCCAAGGACATGGGGTTCCGCTACGACTCCAGCGGCATCAGCAAGCAGATCTGGCCCAAGAAGACGGACGGGCTCTGGGACCTGCCGCTCCAGTTGGTGCCCATGCCGGGCCGTGCCTTCGACACGCTGAGCATGGACTACAACTACATGGTCAACCAGTCCGGTACGACGACCCAGGGCGACCCGTCGCAGCACCGGTACTGGGGCGACCAGATGCGCGACGGCCTGCGGCAGGCCTTCGACCGCGCCTACCAGGGGAACCGCGCCCCGCTGATCATCGGCAACCACTTCGAGTCGTGGAACGGCGGCACCTACATGCGGGCCGTCGAGGAGTCCATCAAGCACATGTGCACCAAGCCGGAGGTGCGGTGCGTGCCCTTCCGCGAACTGGCCGACTGGCTGGACGCCCAGGACCCGAAGACGCTGGAGTGGTTGCGCACCCTCGACGTCGGCGAAGCGCCGAAGGAGGGCTGGACGAAGTTCCTCACCGCGGGGCCGCCGGCGCCTCCGGCCGCCCCGCCGGGCGCGGACAAGGTCAAGCCGGCTGAGGAGCCGGCAGGGGAGCAGGACGAGGGCTGACCAGGGCCTCGTGGAGGACGAAGCCGGGGTCGATCTGGGCCGCCAGGTCGACCCCGGTCTTGGCGTTCCCCCAGCTCTCGGCGTTGCGCAGGTGGAAGTGCACCATCTGCTCGGTGTACCGGCCCCAGTCGCGGGCCGCGTAGGAGTCCTCCGCCGCGTCCTGGAGCGCCTGGAGCGCGAGCCGGTTGCTCGCCTCCAGCAGTTCGAACCCGGCCGGGCGGCCCCGCTCCATCGCCCGCACCCAGTCGGAGTGCCCGAAGGTGACGAGCAGGTCCTCGCCGACCTCGTCCTGGAGGAACTCGATGTCCTCCGGGCCCTGCACCTTGTTCCCGACCACCTTGAGCACCACGCCGAAGTCCCGGGCGTACTCCTTGTACTGACGGTAGACCGAGACGCCCTTGCGGGTCGGCTCCGCGACGAGGAAGGTCACGTCGAAGCGGGTGAACATGCCGGACGCGAAGGAGTCCGAGCCGGCCGTCATGTCGACGACGACGTACTCGTCCGGGCCGTCGACCAGGTGGTTGAGGCAGAGCTCGACCGCCCCGACCTTCGAGTGGTAGCAGGCCACGCCCAGATCGGACTCGGTGAAGGGTCCCGTAGCCATCAGCCGGACGGAGTCCCCGTCGTCGAGGGCCACCGTACGCGCGCAGGCCTCGTAGACCGGGTTGTCCTCGGTGATGCGCAGCAGGCGGGAGCCGGCGCCGGGCGGCGTGGTCTTGATCATGCTGTCGGCCGAGGTGATCCGCGGGTTGGAGCCGCGCAGGTACTCCTTGATCAGGGGCAGGTGCGCGCCCAGGGCGGGCAGTGCGGCGGCCTCCTCGTCGGTGAGTCCGAGGGCGGCCCCGAGGTGCTGGTTGATGTCGGCGTCCACCGCGACGACGGGCGCTTCATTGGCTGCGAGGTGGCGGATGAAGAGGGACGACAGCGTGGTCTTCCCGCTGCCGCCCTTTCCCACGAAAGCGATCTTCATGTTCACCAAGCGTAGCGGCTCGATAGCGCCACGTGGTCAAGGTGAGTGAAGAAGACCACTCCAAGGAGGGGTCGGTGCCGGGGCCGCGAAGTGCGTAGGCTCCCTACTTATGAGTAGCGCTTCTGACCCGTTGGCGGCCCTCGGATCCCTCCCGGGGGTCGCAGAGTCCGTGGATTCCGTACGCAAGGCCGTGGACCGGGTCTACGGGCACCGGGTGATGCGCCGGCGCAGCGGGGAGATCACCTCGGAGGCCGCCCTGCGGGGCGCCCGGGGCAGCGCGGCGCTGTCCGGCGCCGACTGGGCCCTGGAAGAGGTGCGCCGCCGTACCGACTTCGGTGCGGAGGACGAGGCCCGCACGGTGGGCGCCGCACTGCGCCTGACGGCGGAGGCCGGGCAGCTGCTGAGCATCTGGCGCCAGTCGCCGCTGCGGGTGCTGGCCCGCCTGCACCTCGTGGCGTGCGGGGCCACGGGCTCGGACGGCGACGATGGCGTGGTGGGCCGGCCGCGGCTGGCCGGCGAGCCGGTGGACGAGCCCCTGGTGGACCTGCCGCTCCCGGGCGCCGAGGAGGTGGCGGGCCGGCTGGACGGCCTGTCCCGGCTGGTGATCGCGGGGGGCTCCGCTCCGGCGCTGGTGACGGCCGCGGTGGTGCACGGGGAGCTGCTGGCCCTGCGGCCCTTCGCCTCGTACAACGGGCTGGTGGCGCGGGCGGCCGAGCGGATCGTGCTGATCAACAGCGGGCTGGACCCGAAGGCGATCTGCCCGGCGGAGGTCGGCCACGCGGAGCAGGGGGCGGAGGCCTACCTGAAGGCCTTTGAGGGCTATGTCTCGGGCACTCCGGAGGGGATGTCGGAGTGGATCGGTCACTGCGGCCGCGCGATCGAGCTCGGCGTGCGCGAGTCGACGGCGGTCTGCGAGGCGCTCCAGCGGGGCGCGGCCTAGGTCGTGCCGCGCGGCCGGGCTGCGTGTGCGGGAGTGGCGCCGACCGGGGTTCCGACCCGGGTTCCGGTCGGGGTTTCGGCCGGGTTTCCGGTCGGGGTTTCGGCCGGGTTTCCCGCAGGCGGGGAGTCCGGCTGAGGCGAAGGGGCCGACTGAGGGGGAAGGGGCCGGCTGGGCGCAGGGTTGCGGCGACACCGTGCTGCTTTGGTGTCGCCGCTGGCATTCACGCCCAGTTACCAAGCGTCCTCGATGGTTGCCCATCAGGCCGGGAACTTTGCCCGTGGCCTGGTGCGGCTGGCCCGTAATCGACGGGTCGACGTCGCGTGGGTGCTCGGCGTTCCTGCTTCGGTCCGTGGGCCTTACTGCGTTTTAAAGATGATCCTCTCGGATGTTCTTTGGTCTCGCGGGCCGTGACTCCTTTCTACTCCGCTTCGGCGCCGAGCGAAACCCCTGGCCGGAGTTCTTTACTTTCCAGAGCAAATCAGGGCGGATCGGACACTCCATATCGGCCCAGGCAAGGACGTATCCATGGTCGGCGGTGAGGCCCCGGCGAGGACGGCGAGGCCCCTGGGCGGGGCGGGCTTCCGCCCGCCCCGTGGGCTTCAGGCCGAGGCGGGGGCGGCGCTCGCGCGCCGCCGGCTCGCGTACCAGACCAGCCCGGCCGTGGCCGCCGCCGCGCCGATCGCGGCGGCGGCGACGAGCGCGGGCCGCGTCGGCATCGACAGTCCGGGCAGGCGCTGCTTCAGCCGCACCGGCTTGTTGAACACCAGGACCGGCCACTCACGTGCGACCGCTTCCCGCCGCAGCGCACGGTCGGGATTGACCGCGTGCGGGTGCCCCACGGCCTCCAGCATCGGCACATCGGTGGCCGAGTCGCTGTACGCGTAGCAGCGCGCGAGGTCGTACCCCTCGGACTCGGCGAGCTCGCGGACGGCTTCGGCCTTCGTGGGGCCGTAGGCGTAGTACTCGATCTCTCCGGTGAAACAGCCGTCCTCGCCGACCACCATGCGGGTGGCGACCACGCGGTCCGCGCCGAGCATCGAGCCGATCGGCTCGACGACTTCGGCCCCCGAACTCGACACGATCACCACATCGCGACCGGCCGTGTGATGGGCCTCGATGAGGGAGGCGGCCTCGTCATAGATGATCGGGTCGATCAGGTCGTGCAGCGCTTCGGCGACGATCTCCCGGACCTGCTGGACGTTCCACCCCTTGCAGAGGGCGGACAGGTACTCCCGCATCCGCTCCATCTGGTCGTGGTCGGCACCGCCGGCCAGGAAGATGAACTGGGTGTACGCGGTGCGCAGCACGGCCCGCCGGTTGATCAGGCCACCCCGGTAGAAGGACTTGCTGAACGTCAGGGCGCTCGACTTCGCAATGACCGTCTTGTCCAGGTCGAAGAAGGCGGCGGTCCTGGGTGAGGAGTGCGGCAAGGGCTGATTTTCCACGAGCCGAGCATATGCGCCCACCATTCGGCGTAAGGTGTGGCGCGTGGGTTTGCCTGAGAAGGCTCTCGGGTACACCATGGAAGTCACGGATCGTTCGCGACCGTGCTAACCCGGTCTGGCTCCTCCCCCCCCGAGTCGGACCGTGGGGACGACCCCCGCTCTCCCCCCCGGCGGGGGTCGTCGCATGTCCGGACGCGGTTCGCGTCCCTTCGCCCCGTCTTCGGCGATCATCTCCTCGGCCCTCCGTCCTCGATGGGCCCGCCTGGCACAGGCCTTCACTTCCCCGAACTCGTCACGCTGCGTAGTGGTTCCGCCGCGCTCCGGAAGTCACCTGATGGTGTGGCGAAGTTATTCACAGGTCTCTTCTTGTCCACAGTTTCCGAGCAAGATCCACTTCTTTTTCCGGATCCCTCCACCGTGATTCCAGCCGCGAAGTCCGCGGCCCGTGGATTTGCTGTGAGAAGGGGGCGGAGATCGTGGCTGGATCGAAGTCGTGTGAAGCGCAGGCACCCGTGGTGGCCGGTGGGGGAGGACCGCCCGCCCGTGCCGCGGGGGCCGTGCCGGGAGGCGGGCGGCCGCTGATCCTCACCGAGGACCCGCTGCTCCTGGACGATCTGCTGCGGCTGTGCGCCGCCGCGGGCGCCGAGCCGCACGTGCACCATGCGGTGCCGGAGCAAACCGGCGCCGGCGGTGACGGGGGTGTTCCCGGCGTGGCGGGTGCGGGCTGGGATTCCGCACCGCTCGTCCTGGTCGGCGACGACGCCGCCCGCCGGGTGCGCGGAGCGCCGCGCCGGGACGGGGTGTTCCTCGTCGGCCGGGACCTGGACGACCCCTCCGTATGGCAGCGGGCGGTGGAGATCGGGGCCCAGGAGGTCCTGCGCCTCCCCGACGCCGAGAGCCTGCTCGTCGACCGCATCGCCGATGTGGTGGAAGGCGCCGGGCGGCCCGCCCTGACCGTCGGGGTGATCGGCGGCAGCGGCGGGGCCGGGGCGTCCACCCTCGCCTGCGCGCTCGCGCTCCGGGCGGCCAAGGCCGGCGAGCGCACCATCCTCATCGACGCCGACCCGCTCGGCGGCGGCATGGACGTGCTGCTCGGCGGCGAGAGCGCCGAGGGACTGCGGTGGCCCGACTTCGCCGCCTCGCGCGGCCGGGTCGGGGCCGGAGCCCTGGAGGAGTCCCTGCCCGAACTGCACGCGCTGCGGGTGCTGAGCTGGGACCGCGGGGAGCGGGTGGTCGTGCCGCCCGCCGCGATGCGGTCGGTCGTGGCCGCCGCCCGCAGGCGCGGCGGCGTCGTGGTGGTCGACCTGCCCCGGCGGGTGGACGAGCCCGTGGCCGAGGTGCTGGCCCAGCTGGACCTGGTGCTGCTGGTGGTGCCGGGCGAGCTGCGGTCGGTGGCCGCGGCGGGGCGGGTGGCCGCCGGGGTGCGCATGGTGGCCCGGGACGTCCGCGTGGTCGTGCGGGGCCGCTGTCCCGACGGGCTCGACGCCGAAGCCGTGGCAGGGCTGCTGGGGGCGCCGCTGGCCGGCGAGGTACCGGTCGAGGTGGGGCTTCCGGGGCGGGTGGCCGAGGGTGAACCGCCGGGCGCGCGGGGCACGCTGGCCCGCTTCTGCGACGGCTTCTGGCAGCGGGCGCTCGGCTCCGCCCAGGGGGTGCCGGCATGAGCGCGGTGCTGCTGGACGCGGTGCGCCAGCACCTCGCCGAGAGCGGGGCGGAGCCCACGCCCGCCCGGGTGGCGGCCGCCCTGCGCGCCCAGGGGCGGCTCCTCGGGGACGCCGAAGTGCTGGGAGTGGCCGCCGAATTGCGGTCCGAGCTGGTGGGCGCCGGGCCGCTGGAGCCGCTGCTCGCCGACCCCGGGGTCACCGACGTGCTGGTGGCCGCCCCCGACCGGGTGTGGGTGGACCGCGGTGGCGGGCTGGAGCTGACCTCCGTGACCTTCGCCGACGCCGAGGCCGTGCGCAGGCTGGCCCAGCGGCTGGCCGCCGTCGCGGGACGGCGGCTGGACGACGCCCGGCCCTGGGTGGACGCCCGCCTGCCGGACGGCACCCGGCTGCACGCCGTGCTGCCGCCCGTGTCGGTCGGGTCGGCGTGCCTGTCGCTGCGGGTGGTGCGGCCGAAGGCGTTCACGCTGGACGAGCTGGTCGCCGCCGGGACCCTGCCGCCGGGCGGACACCGGCTCCTGCGGGCGATGGTCGAGGCCCGGCTGTCGTTCCTCGTCTCGGGCGGCACCGGGACGGGCAAGACCACCCTCCTCAGTGCCCTGCTGGGGCTGGTCGGACCGGGTGAGCGGATCGTGCTTGCCGAGGACTCCGCGGAGCTGCGCCCCGACCACCCGCATGTGGTGCGGCTGGAGACCCGGCCCGCGAACCAGGAGGGGGCCGGGCTGGTCACCCTCGCGGACCTGGTCCGCCAGGCCCTGCGGATGAGGCCCGACCGGCTGGTGGTGGGAGAGGTGCGCGGCGCCGAGGTCGCCGACCTGCTCGCCGCCCTGAACACCGGGCACGAAGGCGGCTGCGGCACGGTCCACGCCAATGCCGCGGGGCACGTTCCCGCCCGCCTGGAGGCGCTCGGGACGGCCGCCGGGCTCGACCGGGCCGCCCTGCACAGCCAGCTGGCGGCCGCGCTGACCCTGGTGGTCCACCTGGTCCGGGACCGCTCCGGGAAGCGGCGGGTGGCCGAGGTGCACGTACTGGAGCGGGACGGGGCCGGGCTGGTGGTGACCGTGCCCGCCCTGCGCTGGGGAGCGCGCGGCTTCCTGCGGGAGGCGGGATGGTCGCGGCTCGCCCCGCTGCTGGGAGGTGCGCGGTGATCACCGGACCGCTCGGGTCGGTGCCCGTGTTCGCCGGGGTGCTGTGCGCCGGGGCGGCCGCGTGGGGGCTCGCCGGGAGTGAGCGGCTGCCCCGGCGGGCCAGGCTGGTCCTGGCCGGGGGCGGACCGCTGGTGCCGGGCGGGCCGGCGCCCGGCCGGCGGCTGGCGGCCGCGCTGCGGGTCCGGGCCGCCGGCTGGCGGGAGTGGGCCGGCCTGGTGGCCGGGATGGTGGTCGCCGTACTGGGCGGGTCGGTGATCCCGCTGCTGCTCGGCGCGGCTTCGGTGCCGCTGCTGCGGCGCTGGCTGCGCGCCAGGGAGCGGGAGCGGGCGCGCGCCGCCCGTGCCGCGGGGGTCGTGGCGCTGTGCGGGGCCGTGGTGGGGGAGCTGCGGGCCGGCGCCCAGCCGGGGCAGGCGCTGACCGTGGCGATACGCCGTACGGCGGCCGGTCCCGGCGGCCCGGGCGCGGCGGAGGCGGGGGTGCTGGCAGCCGCCGCCTTCGGCGGGAACGTGGCCGAAGCCCTGCACCAGGCGGCGCGCGAGCCGGGCGCGCGCGGGCTGGCCGGGATGGCGGCCTGCTGGCGGGTGTCGGTGGACGGCGGAGCGGGCCTGGCGGCCGGCCTCGACCGGCTCGAAGGGGCGTTGCGGGCGGAGCGGGACCGGGAGGAGTCCCTGCGGGCCCAGCTGGCGGGGGCCAGGTCCACGACGGTGGTGCTCGCCCTGCTGCCGCTGGTGGGGCTCCTGATGGGCACCGCGCTGGGAGCGGATCCGCTGAGGGTGCTGCTGCACTCCCCGGTCGGGTGGGGCTGCCTGCTGGCCGGCGGGGTGCTGGAGGCGCTGGGGCTGCTGTGGTGCCGGCGGATCGTGCGGACGGGGGAGCGGTGATGGACGGTTCCGCGGTCCACAGGCTGGGGACGGCGTTGTGCGTGGCCGCGCTGGTGTGGTGGCCGGCCTCGGCGGTGGTGGCACGGCTGGGGAGGCGGGCGGTCCGGCGCAGGACCGCGGTCCTCTTCCGGGCCGGGCCGGTACGGCGGGGCCCGGTGTGGGGGCCGGGCGTCCGGGCTGCGGCGCTGTCCTGGGCGGGGCCGGCCGGAGCGCTGCTGGCGGGCTGGGTGCTGGTCGGCGGGACGGCGGGGGTCCTGGCCGGGTGCGGGGCGGCGTTCGCGGTGCGGTGGGCGCTCGCGCGGGCCCGGCCGTCCGCCGGGCCGGATCCGCGGGAGGCGGAGGGGCAGTTGCCGTTCGCTGCGGATCTGCTGGCGGCCTGTCTCGCGGCGGGCGCGGGGCCGGTCGAGGCGGCCGAGGTCGTCGGGGAGTCGCTGGGCGGTCCGGTGGGCGAGCGGCTGGCCCTCGCGGGTGCGGAGCTGCGCCTGGGCGGCGAACCGGGGGCCGCGTGGGGGAGGTTGGCGGAGATACCGGGTGCCCGGGGGCTGGCGGAGTGCCTGGAGCGCGCCGCGCGGACCGGGGCCCCCGCCGCGGAGCCGGTCTCCCGCCTCGCGGCGGCCTTGCGGGCGGACCGCTCCCGGCAGGCGGGTGCCCGGGCGCAGCGGGCGGCGGTGCTCGTCACCGCCCCGGTGGGGCTGTGTTTCCTGCCCGCGTTCCTCGCGGTGGGAGTGGCGCCGGTGGTGATCGGAATGGCCTCCGGACTGCTGTCGGAACGGTGAAGCGCACCGGCCGGAGCGGCGGAATCTAAAAGCTGAAATCAGATCAAGAGCGTAATCCCACAGGAGGGTGTCATGAGGATCATCCGGATTCGGGTGCGGGCGGTACTGAAGGGCCGTGGGGGTGATGCGGGAATGTCGACTTCGGAATACGCCATGGGCACGATCGCGGCGTGTGCGTTCGCGGCGGTTCTGTACAAGGTGGTGACGAGCGACGTCGTCTCGGCGGCACTCCAGTCGACCATCGGCAAGGCGCTCGATGTGCCGTTCTGAGCGAAAGCGTCGGGTCTCCGAGGACCGCGGATATGTGACGGCTGAGGCGGCTGTGGTCATTCCGGCTCTGGTGTTGTTCGCGGCGCTGCTGGTGTGGGCGCTGATGGCGGCGGCCGCGCAGATCCGGTGTGTGGACGCCGCGCGGGCGGGTGCCCGGGCGGCGGCCCGGTCCGAGCCCGTGGAAGCGGCGGTCGCGGCGGCCCGGGAAGCCGCCCCGGCGGGGGCGGAGGTGGAGCTGGAGCGGTCCGGCGATCTGTGGCGGGTCCGGGTGGCCGCTCCGGCGCCCGGCCCGGCCGTGCTGCCGGTACGGCTCGGGGCGCTTGCGGTGGCCCTGGCGGAGGACAGCGTGGGGCCGCCGCCATGAGCCGGGGCCGTGACGCCCGTCCAGGCCCGGGCCGGGGCATGCGAGGGAGCCGGGGCACGCTTCCGGGCCGGGATTCGAGTCCGGGCCGGGACGGGCCACCGGGCCGGGACGGGCCACCGGGCCGGGATTCGCGTCCGGGCCGGGACGGGCCACCGCGCCGGGACGGGCCACCGCGCCGGGACGGGCGTCCGGGGCGGGGGCCGGGCCTGCGCGGGTGTCCGCGGGACCGGGGCGTCGCGACGGTGTGGGCCACCGTGGTGGCCGCGGTGCTGGTGGCGGTGTTCGGGGGTGTGCTGCTGCTCGGGCAGGCGGTGGTGGCCCGGCACCGGGCGGGCGCGGCCGCCGATCTGGCAGCCCTGGCGGCGGCCGCGAGCTGGGCGCACGGCCCCGAGCGGGCCTGTGCGGCGGCCCGGCGGGTGGCCGGGGCCCAGGGGGCGGTACTGCCCGCCTGCCGGGTGGGCGGTGAGGTGGCGGAGGTCCGGGCCGGAGTCCGGGCCGGCCCCTTCACCTCCGAGGTCGCGGCCCGGGCGGGGCCGCCCGTGGCCTCCCCGGCCTCACCGGCCGGGGAGGCCGGAGAGGAGGTCAGGGAGCCGTGGAGAGGAGGCGGGTGAGGAGCCGTACGGCGCCGCGCTTGTGCAGGGGGTCGTTGCCGTTGCCGCACTTGGGGGACTGGATGCAGGAGGGGCAGCCCGCCTCGCACTCGCAGGCGGCAATGGCGTCCCGGGTGGCGGTCAGCCAGGCCTTGGCCGTCTGGAAGGCCCGCTCCGCGAAGCCGGCGCCGCCCGGGTGGCCGTCGTACACGAAGACCGTGGGCAGCAGGGTGTCCGGATGCAGCGGGACGGAAACCCCGCCGATGTCCCAGCGGTCGCAGGTGGCGAACAGCGGGAGCAGGCCGATGGAGGCGTGCTCGGCGGCGTGCAGGGCGCCGCCGAGGATCTCCGGGCCGATCCGGGCCTCGTCCAGCTGGTCCTCGGTCACCGTCCACCACACGGCCCGGGTGCGCAGGGTGCGCGGCGGCAGGTCGAGCTTGGCCTCGCCGAGCACCTCACCGGTGATCAGTTTGCGGCGCAGGTAGGAGACGACCTGGTTGGTGACCTCGACGGAGCCGAAGCAGAGCCTGGCCTCGCCCCAGGGGATCTCGGTCTCGGTCTCCAGGATGGAGATGGAGGTGGTGTCGCGGGCCGTGGTGGAGAAGGGCGGGTTCGCCTCCTCGACCAGGGCGGCGGAATCCTCCAGGTCAAGGTGTTTCACCAGGTAGGTACGGCCCTGGTGGAGGTGGACGGCGCCGTCGTGGACGGCCGTGTGGGAGGCGGATTCGTCGACGGTGCCCAGCAGACGGCCCGTCGAGGCCTCCACGATCTGCACCGGGCGCCCCCCGCCGCCGCGGATGTCGGTCAGGTCCGACGCCCGCTCCCGGCGGGTCCAGTGCCAGGCCGTGGCGCGGCGCCGGAGCAGTTTCGCCGCCTCCAGCTGCGGCATGAGGCCGCGGGCGGCGGGGCCGAAGAGGTCCAGGTCGGCTTCGGTCAGGGGCAGCTCGGCGGCGGCCGCGCACAGGTGCGGGGCCAGCACGTACGGGTTGTCGGGGTCCAGGACGGTGGCTTCCACCGGTTGGCGGAACAGGGCCTCGGGGTGGTGGACCAGGTAGGTGTCCAGGGGGTCGTCGCGGGCGACCAGCACGGCCAGGGCGCCCTGGCCCGAGCGCCCGGCGCGCCCGGCCTGCTGCCACAGCGAGGCCCGGGTGCCCGGGTAGCCGGTGATCAGCACGGCGTCCAGGCCGGACACGTCCACGCCCAGCTCCAGGGCGGTGGTCGCCGCCAGGCCCAGCAGTTCCCCGGAGTGCAGGGCCCGCTCCAGGGCCCGCCGTTCCTCGGGCAGGTAGCCGCCCCGGTAGGCGGCGACCCGCCCGGGCAGGGACCGGTCCACCGCCGCGAGCCGCTCCTTGGCGATCACGGAGATCAGCTCGGCCCCGCGCCGGGAGCGGACGAAGGCCACGGTCCGTACGCCCTGGACGACCAGGTCGGTCAGCAGGTCGGCCGTCTCGGCGGTGGCCGTCCGGCGCACCGGGGCGCCCTTCTCGCCCTTGAGCTCCGTCAGCGGCGGCTCCCACAGGGCGAAGACGACCTCGCCGCGCGGGGAGGCGTCGTCGGTGATCTCGGTGACCGGGACGCCGGTCAGCCGGGACGCGGCGGCGGCCGGGTCGCTGGCGGTGGCGGACGCCAGCAGGAAGACCGGCTCGGAGCCGTATCGGGCGCACAGCCGGCGCAGCCGCCGCAGGACCTGGGCGACGTGGGAGCCGAACACGCCGCGGTAGCTGTGGCACTCGTCGATGACGACGTAGCGCAGGGCCTTCAGGAAGGAGGACCAGCGGGGATGGGAGGGCAGGATCCCCCGGTGCAGCATGTCGGGGTTGGTCAGCACGTAGTTGGCGTACTGGCGCACCCACTCGCGTTCCTCGACGGGGGTGTCCCCGTCGTACACGGCCGGCCGTACGGCGTTCTTCAGCGGTGCGGCGAGCTTCCGGACGGCCCGCAGCTGGTCGGCGGCCAGAGCCTTGGTCGGAGCCAGGTAGAGGGCGGTCGCACCCCGCCCGTTGGGTGCCTCGGCGCCGTCCGCGAGGGCGGACAGCACGGGCGCCAGGTAGGCCAGGGACTTCCCCGAGGCGGTTCCGGTGGCGACGACCACGGATTCGCCGTCCAGGGCGTGCTCGGCGGCCGCTGCCTGGTGTTCCCACGGATGGTCGATCCCCGCGTCCCGGATCGCGGCCACGACATCCGTTCGGATGCGATGCGGCCAGACCGCATGACGGCCCTCCCGAGGGGGCAAGTGCTCCGTATGGGTGATGCGCGCAGCCCGGGAAGGCCCCCGTGACAGGCGGTCCAGGACCGTGCCGGGAGCGGGTCGTGGATCGGCGGGTGCCGTGGGCGGACCGGGGCGGTGAGTGTTGGCCATTGGAACCGAGTGTGTCACTGGCGTGCGGGACAATGGTCCCAAGGCGTCGTGCGCGCCTGCCGGTAAGTGATTGAATGCCATCGCGGCAGCCGATCCCCTCCCCTACCTTCGGACGGGGAGGCCCCTGGGGGGCGCCGCTCGATAGCAAGGTGCTGGAGGATCCGTGGACCTGTCCCTGTCGACTCGCACTGTCGGCGACCGCACGGTCGTAGAGGTCGGTGGCGAGATTGATGTGTATACCGCGCCCAAGCTGCGCGAGCAGTTGGTGGAGTTGGTGAACGACGGCAGCTACCACCTGGTTGTCGACATGGAGCGAGTGGACTTCCTCGACTCCACCGGCCTCGGTGTGCTCGTGGGAGGTCTCAAGCGCGTGCGCGCGCACGAGGGCTCGCTGCGTCTGGTCTGCAACCAGGAGCGCATCCTGAAGATCTTCCGGATCACCGGTCTGACCAAGGTGTTCCCGATCCACACCACGGTGGAGGACGCCGTCCAGGCCACCGACTGACGTACGGCTCCGGATACCGAGGAGCCGTCGAGGAGCGGGGGCGCCGGGCCGTGGACGGTCCGGGCCCCTGTCAAGGCACGCCCGTAGTCCGAGGGGGACGCACATGGCCACCGTTGAACTGCGCTTCAGCGCCCAGCCCGAACACGTCAGGACGGCCCGCCTCGTCGCGGCCGCCGTGGCGCGCCGGGCGGGGGTGGAGGAAGCCGTGCTCGACGAGGTGCGCCTCGCCGTGGGCGAGGCCTGTTCGCGTGCCGTCGGACTGCACCGCAGCAACGGCCTGACCGCGCCCGTGCGCGTCGTGCTGACCGAGGAGGAGAAGTCGTTCTCCATCGAGGTCGGCGACGAGGTGCCCGGGCCGGCCGGCGGTTCCGCCGAGTCGGTGCCGGGCATCGCCGCCGTCCTCGACCCGGACACGGACGAGGAGGACGAGATGGGTCTCGCGGTGATCAGCGGGCTCGTCGACGACGTCTCCGTGACCAGTGGGGAATCGGGCGGGACGATCCGGATGAGCTGGCCCGTCACCGCGGTGCCCCCGCTTCCGTAGCACCGTTCCCGCCCTATCTTCCGATCTTCATCAATTTCTTCGGATCTCTGTCAAGGCCCTGCTGAGCAGGGCCTTTTTCGTTTTCCCGGAAAATCCTCTAGATCGCTGATCAGTCGTCAATGTCTTTGTCCCATTACCTCTTTCGGGGGTAATGGAGTGACGCGATCTATTGCTGAGGAGCCAGAGTCCGCCAATTCCGTTTGACGCGCACTGTTTTGATCAGGTCGCGCTCCCTACAATCCGTCCACATCTTGAGCTCATCACGTCAAGGAGGACGAATGACGGGGCTCTTCACCCCTATCGCTCCGGATCACGCCCATGATCTGGCAGCCGCAGTACTCACTGATGACAACCGCATCATCGTGTTCGTCATCGCGGGCGTGGCCCTGGCCGCGCTCGTCGTCGCGCAGATCCTGGTCCGCCAGGTCCTCGCCGCCGACGAGGGCACCGACAGCATGAAGAAGATCGCCGCAGCCGTGCAGGAAGGCGCGAACGCCTACCTCGGCCGCCAGTTGCGCACCCTCGGCGTCTTCGCCGTGGTGGTCTTCTTCCTGCTCTTCCTGCTCCCCGCCGACGACTGGACACAGCGGGCGGGACGTTCCGCCTTCTTCCTCGTCGGGGCCATCTTCTCGGCCGCCACCGGCTACATCGGCATGCGCCTCGCGGTCCGCGCCAACGTCCGCGTCGCCGCGGCCGCCCGCGAGGCCACCCCCGCCGAGGGCGAACCCGCCAAGGACCTGACCGCCGTGGCCCACAAGGCCATGAAGATCGCCTTCCGCACCGGTGGCGTGGTCGGCATGTTCACGGTCGGCCTGGGCCTGCTCGGCGCTTCCTGCGTCGTCCTGGTCTACGCCGCGGACGCCCCCAAGGTCCTCGAGGGCTTCGGCCTCGGCGCCGCCCTGATCGCGATGTTCATGCGCGTGGGCGGCGGCATCTTCACCAAGGCCGCCGACGTCGGCGCCGACCTGGTCGGCAAGGTCGAACAGGGCATTCCGGAGGACGATCCGCGCAATGCCGCGACCATCGCCGACAATGTGGGCGACAACGTCGGCGACTGCGCGGGGATGGCGGCCGACCTCTTCGAGTCCTACGCCGTCACCCTCGTGGCCGCGCTCATCCTCGGCAAGGCCGCCTTCGGCGACCTGGGCCTGGCCTTCCCGCTGATCGTGCCCGCCATCGGCGTCATCACCGCCATGATCGGCATCTTCGCGGTCGCCCCGCGCCGCTCCGACCGCAGCGGCATGACCGCGATCAACCGGGGCTTCTTCATCTCCGCCGTGATCTCCCTCGTGCTGGTGGCCATCGCCGTCTACAGCTACCTCCCGGCCACCTACAAGGAGCTCGTCGGCGTCGAGGACGCCGCCATCGCCAACCACAGCGGGGACCCGCGCGTCCTGGCCGTCGTCGCCGTCGCCATCGGCATCGTGCTCGCGGCCCTGATCCAGCAGCTGACCGGCTACTTCACCGAGACCAACCGCCGCCCCGTCCGGGACATCGGCAAGTCCTCGCTGACGGGTCCCGCCACGGTGGTCCTGGCCGGCATCTCCGTCGGTCTCGAGTCCGCCGTCTACACGGCGCTCCTCATCGGCCTCGGCGTCTACGGGGCCTTCCTGCTCGGCGGCACGTCGATCATGCTGGCGCTCTTCGCGGTGGCCCTGGCGGGCACCGGCCTGCTCACCACCGTCGGCGTCATCGTGGCCATGGACACCTTCGGCCCCGTCTCGGACAACGCCCAGGGCATCGCGGAGATGTCCGGCGACGTCGAGGGCGCGGGCGCCCAGGTCCTCACCGACCTGGACGCCGTCGGCAACACCACCAAGGCCATCACCAAGGGCATCGCCATCGCCACCGCGGTCCTCGCCGCGGCCGCGCTCTTCGGCTCGTACAACGACGCCATCACGGGCGCGGTGAAGGAGGTCGGAGCCAAGGCCGGGGAGATGAACCTCAGCCTCGACATCGCCCAGCCCAACAACCTCGTCGGCCTGATCCTCGGCGCGGCCGTCGTGTTCCTCTTCTCGGGCCTGGCCATCAACGCCGTCTCCCGTTCCGCGGGCGCCGTCGTCTACGAGGTGCGCCGCCAGTTCCGCGAGCACCCCGGGATCATGGACTACTCGGAGAAGCCCGAGTACGGCCGCGTCGTGGACATCTGCACCAAGGACGCGCTGCGGGAGCTCGCCACGCCCGGCCTGCTCGCCGTGCTGACCCCGATCGCGGTCGGTTTCTCCCTCGGCGTCGGGGCGCTCGGCTCCTTCCTGGCGGGGGCCATCGGCACCGGCACTCTGATGGCGGTGTTCCTCGCCAACTCCGGCGGAGCGTGGGACAACGCGAAGAAGCTCGTCGAGGACGGCCACCACGGCGGCAAGGGAAGCGAGGCCCATGCCGCGGTCGTCATCGGCGACACCGTCGGCGACCCCTTCAAGGACACCGCGGGCCCGGCCATCAACCCGCTGCTGAAGGTCATGAACCTGGTGGCCCTGCTGATCGCCCCGGCGGTCGTGCAGTTCAGCTACGGCCCGGACACCAGCCCGGTCGTGCGGGCCGTCGTCGCGGTGGTCGCCCTCACGGTGATCGTCGGCGCGGTGTACGTCTCCAAGCGCCGCGGCATCGCCGTCGGCGACGACGCGGGGAGCGCGAACGCCGAACGGGTGACCCAGCCGGCCGGCACGGCGGTGGTCTCCTGACGCTCCAGGGCCCCTGAGGCCGGCTCCCGCTCCTCGCGGGCCGGCCCGGCTCGAAGATGCGCCCGAACGGCGGACGGGCGGCGCGTACTGACGCGCCGTCCGTCCGCCTTTGCGCGTGCGCTGTTGGTGGGCGTGTATCTTCCGGCCGAGAGCCTTCGAAGGGACCAATCCGGTGAACAAGAAGCTTGCGGCCGCGGTGTCCGGCGGTGCGGTACTGATGCTCGTCCTGTCCGGCTGCGGCGGTGGGGACGACGGCGACAAGAAGGCCGACGCCTGGGCCAAGAAGGTCTGCGACAAGTGGGAGCCAGAGCTCACCAAGATCAAGACGACCAACGACGAGCTGAAGCGGGTCGCCACCCAGAGCAGCAAGCCCGAGGAGGTCCAGAAGACCGACTCGGCCGCCTTCCAGACCCTCTCCGACGCCTACAAGACCATGGGCGGCGCCCTGACGGCGGAGGGCGAACCCCCCGTCAAGGACGGCAAGGCCGCGGCGGATTCCGTGGTCAAGAGCTACGGCGAGATCTCCAAGCGCTACACCGATCTCAAGACGAAGATCGACGCGCTCGACCCGAAGGACCAGAGCAAGTTCGCGGACGGCCTCCAGGAGGTCGCCGGCGGACTCACCGAGGTCGCGGCCAACGAGACGGCGGCCAAGGAGAAGCTCAATTCGACCGGCCTCAAGCGGATCTACAGCCAGAAGGGCTGCCAGGTCAAGACGCCCGCCAACGGCTGACCGGCCGGGCCGGTCGGGCCGGCGGGTCCACGGCGCCGGCGGCGGCTGCGCGACGCGCCGGTCGAGCCGGCGGGTCCACGGCGCCGGCAGTTCGTGTCCCGCGCGCGGGGGCTCGTACGGATTGCCGGTCCCAGCGGCCACAATGGTCGGGTGAGTACCACCAGCCTTCCCAAGCCCGACCGCGCCGCCGAGCTCCGCGAGGCCTTCCTCGCCGCGGGATTCACCGCCGACGGACTGCTCGACCTGCTCGGAGCCCCCGCCTACGCCGCGCTGGCCCGCAGCGAGACGGTCCCCGCCCTGCGGGCCACCCGCGGGGCGGGTGACGAGGCGCTCGCGGCTCTGATCCGGCTGTTCCTGCTCCAGCAGCCGGAGCCGTACGTGCACGCCGCCGCCGCGCTGCCCGTCGAGGCCGCCGTCGCCGACGGCTGGCTGCGCCGGGAGGGCGACGAGGTCCACGCCACCGTCGACGTACGCCCGTACGGCGGGCCCGACGGCGAGGACTGGTTCATCGTCTCGGACCTCGGCTGCGCGGTCGGCGGCGCCGGCGGGATCGGCAGCCGGGAGGAGGGCGTGGTGCTCGGCGTCGGCGGTGCCTCCACCACCCTGGCCGGGATCACCGTGCGCCTCCCCGTCGCCTCGGCGCTCGACCTCGGCACCGGATCCGGGATCCAGGCGCTGCACGCCGCCCAGCACGCCACCCGGGTCACCGCGACCGACGTCAACCCGCGCGCCCTGGAGTTCACCCGTTTGACGCTGGCGCTCTCGGGGGCGCCGCAGGCCGAACTGCTCGCCGGCTCGCTGTTCGAGCCCGTGGGCGATGCCACGTACGACCTGATCGTGTCGAACCCGCCCTTCGTGATCTCGCCCGGCGCGCGGCTCACGTACCGCGACGGCGGAATGGGCGGTGACGACCTGTGCCGGACCCTGGTCCAGGAGGCGGGGGCCCACCTCAACCCGGGCGGGTACGCGCAGTTCCTCGGCAACTGGCAGCACGTGGAGGGGGAGGACTGGCGCGACCGGGTCCGTTCCTGGGTGCCGCGCGGCTGCGACGCCTGGATCGTGCAGCGTGACGTGCAGGACGTCACGCAGTACGCCGAGCTGTGGCTGCGCGACGCGGGCGACCACCGCAGCGACCCGGCCGAGTACGCGGCGCGGTACGAGGACTGGCTGGACGAGTTCGAGGCCCGCAAGACGAAGGCCGTCGGCTTCGGCTGGATCACGCTGCGCCGCACGGACGCGGCCGAGCCCTCGATCGTGGTCGAGGAGTGGCCGCACTCGGTGGAGCAGCCGCTCGGTGACACCGTCCTCGCGCACTTCGCCCGCCAGGACTACCTGCGCGACCACGATGACGCGGCCCTGCTGGCCGGGTACTTCCAGCTGACCGCGGAGGTCGTCCAGGAGCAGGTCGGCGCGCCGGGCGCGGAGGACCCCGAGCACGTGGTGCTCCGGCAGAACCGGGGGATGCGCCGCGCCACCAAGGTGGACACGGTCGGCGCGGGCTTCGCCGGGGTGTGTGACGGCTCACTCAGCGCGGGCCGGATCCTCGACGCGATCGCGCAGCTGATGGAGGAGGATCCGGTCGTCCTGCGGGACCGGACTCCGGAGGCGATCCGGATGCTGGTGGAGCAGGGGTTCCTGGAGCCCGTGCAGGGTCCGGCCCGGTAGCCGGCGGCCCCCCGGCACCGTGATGTAACCCGGGGTTCGCCCGCCGTACCCCCTCGGCTGGCAGGCTCCCGGGCAGCGGGGATCCGGGGGGATCCCCGGGCGGCCCGGGGGAAAAGGGGAACGGCATGGAACGCGGTCCGGCGATCTTCGCGGCGGCCGTGTTCCTGCTGTTCGGGGCCGCTCTGCTGGCCTGGACGGGGGCGCGCGCCCGGCACGGCGCGCCGGTCGCCGAAGGCGTGCGCCCCGGGGTCGCCGTACCGGTGGCCGTACTGGCCGGAGCGGGCTCCGTGGCCCTCGGCGTCTGGTGTCTCCAGCGGTTCTGAAGCGGGCACCGGGGACGATCTCCACCGGGGTGTGAAACCCGACGTCGGGACGGGTTCCGGGGCGGGGCCAGACGGCCCCCAGGCCACCCTGCCCGGTGACCGCGAGGGTCCCGGCGCGGCATCCGGGCGGCAGAAACGGCACTTGTCGGGTTACCGTTCGAGTGGCCGTTGCGGGCTTGTGCCGTTTGACACGGGGGCGGGCTGTACCGTCACACTCCGCAGCGTCGCCGTACCGCGACCGAGTGCCGACCGGAGAGAAGAGCCAAGTTGTCCCCGACTAGCGAGACCGCAAAGGGCGGCCGCCGACTCGTCATCGTCGAGTCCCCTGCCAAGGCGAAGACGATCAAGGGCTACCTCGGCCCGGGATACGTCGTCGAGGCGAGCGTCGGGCACATTCGCGACCTCCCCAACGGCGCGGCCGAGGTCCCCGACAAGTACACGGGTGAGGTCCGCCGTCTCGGCGTGGACGTCGAACACGACTTCCAGCCGATCTACGTCGTCAACGCGGACAAGAAGGCGCAGGTCAGGAAGCTCAAGGACCTGCTCGCCGAGTCCGACGAACTCTTCCTCGCCACCGATGAGGACCGCGAGGGCGAAGCCATCGCGTGGCACCTCCAGGAAGTCCTCAAGCCCAAGGTCCCCGTCCACCGGATGGTCTTCCACGAGATCACCAAGGACGCGATCCGCGACGCCGTCGCCAACCCGCGCGAGCTGAACCAGCGGATGGTCGACGCCCAGGAGACCCGCCGCATCCTCGACCGCCTCTACGGCTACGAGGTCTCGCCGGTGCTGTGGAAGAAGGTCATGCCGCGGCTGTCGGCCGGCCGCGTCCAGTCCGTGGCCACCCGCCTCGTCGTCGAGCGCGAGCGCGAGCGCATCGCCTTCCGCTCGGCCGAGTACTGGGACCTGACCGGAACCTTCGGCACCGGGCGCGCCGGTGACGCGTCCGACCCGTCGACGCTGGTCGCCCGCCTGAACTCGGTGGACGGCAAGCGCGTCGCGCAGGGCCGTGACTTCGGCGCCAACGGGCAGCTCAAGAGCGAGGTGCTGCACCTCGACGAGACCGGTGCGCGGGCGCTCGCCGCCGCGCTGGCCGAGACGTCGTTCGCCGTCCGCTCGGTCGAGTCCAAGCCGTACCGCCGCTCCCCGTACGCCCCGTTCCGCACGACGACGCTCCAGCAGGAGGCCTCGCGCAAGCTCGGCTTCGGCGCGAAGGCGACGATGCAGGTGGCGCAGAAGCTGTACGAGAACGGCTTCATCACCTACATGCGTACGGACTCCACCACGCTCTCCGACACCGCGGTGACGGCGGCGCGGGCGCAGGTCACCCAGCTCTACGGCGCCGACTACCTGCCGGAGAAGCCGCGCGTCTACGCGGGCAAGGTCAAGAACGCGCAGGAGGCGCACGAGGCGATCCGGCCTTCGGGTGATCGTTTCCGCACCCCCGCCGAGACGGGTCTGACCGGCGACCAGTTCCGCCTGTACGAGCTCATCTGGAAGCGGACCGTCGCTTCTCAGATGAAGGACGCGACCGGCAACTCGGTCACCGTGAAGATCGGCGGCCGCGCCGCGGACGGGCGGGACGCCGAGTTCAGCGCCTCCGGCAAGACGATCACCTTCCACGGCTTCATGAAGGCCTACGTCGAGGGCGCGGACGACCCGAACGCCGAGCTCGACGACCGCGAGCGGCGGCTGCCGCAGGTCGCGGAGGGCGACGCGCTGACGGCCGAGGAGATCACCGCCGACGGCCACTCCACCAAGCCGCCGGCCCGCTACACCGAGGCCTCGCTGGTCAAGGAGCTGGAGGAGCGGGAGATCGGCCGCCCGTCGACGTACGCATCGATCATCGGCACGATCCTCGACCGCGGCTACGTCTTCAAGAAGGGCACGGCACTCGTGCCGTCCTTCCTGTCGTTCGCCGTGGTCAACCTGCTGGAGACGCACTTCGGGCGGCTCGTCGACTACGACTTCACCGCCAAGATGGAGGACGACCTCGACCGCATCGCGCGGGGCGAGGCCCAGTCCGTGCCGTGGCTGAAGCGCTTCTACTTCGGCTCGGAGGAGGCCTCGGAGGTCGTACCGGCCGACGGCGACCACCTCGGCGGCCTGAAGGAGCTGGTCACGGACCTCGGCGCGATCGACGCCCGGGAGATCTCCTCCTTCCCGGTCGGCGACGGCATCGTGCTGCGCGTCGGCCGCTACGGCCCGTACGTGGAGCGGGGCGAGAAGGACGCGGAGGGCCACCAGCGGGCCGACGTACCGGACGACCTGGCTCCGGACGAGCTGACGGTCGAGTACGCGCAGGAGCTGTTCGCGAAGCCGAGCGGCGAGTTCCAGCTCGGCACCGACCCGGTCAGCGGCAACGAGATCGTCGCCAAGGACGGCCGCTACGGGCCGTACGTGACGGAGATCCTGCCCGAGGGCACGCCGAAGACCGGCAAGAACGCGGTCAAGCCGCGGACGGCCTCCCTCTTCAAGTCGATGTCCCTGGACACGGTCACCCTCGACGACGCCCTCAGGCTGATGTCGCTGCCGCGCGTGGTGGGCACCGACGCGGAGGGCGTGGAGATCACCGCCCAGAACGGCCGCTACGGCCCGTACCTGAAGAAGGGCACGGACTCGCGGTCCCTGGAGACCGAGGACCAGCTGTTCTCGATCACCCTGGACGAGGCCCTGGCGATCTACGCGCAGCCGAAGCAGCGGGGCCGGGCCGCGGCCAAGCCGCCGCTGAAGGAGCTGGGCACGGACCCGGTGAGCGAGAAGCCGGTCGTGGTCAAGGACGGCCGCTTCGGCCCGTACGTGACGGACGGCGAGACGAACGCGACGCTGCGGCGGGACGACGACGTCGAGACGATCACGCCGGAGCGCGGCTACGAGCTCCTCGCGGAGAAGCGGGCCAAGAGCCCGGCGAAGAAGACCGCGAAGAAGGCCCCGGCCAAGAAGGCCCCCGCGAAGAAGGCGACGGCGACGAAGACCGCCGCCGCGAAGAAGACCGCGGCGAAGAAGACGACGACGGCGAAGGCGACGACGGCGGCGGCCAAGAAGACGACCGCCGCCAAGAAGGCGACCGCCACGGCCAAGAAGGCAGTGGCCGCCCCGGCGGACGAGTAGTCGCCGGCCGGCATCAGGGAAGGCCGAGGGCCCCGCGCGGTTGGCGCGGGGCCCTCGGCGTCCCCGGCCCCCCCCGCCGCATCCGCCCCGGCTGCCCGCGTAGGCGCGGGCGCTGCCCGGGAAGGTGGGTGGCGGGTCACACCCGGCGTCGTCCACAGGCCCCCGCAACGGCCAGGCGCAGCGGATAGGCTGGGCGGATGACGCGAGCCGAGCAGCCGACGGTCGTGACCGACTCCGAGAACACCCCCTACGACGAAGCCCTAGCCGCGGACTCCCGCGAGCGAGCGGTGCGTGCCCTGCTGCGCACGCCCGGGCTGCGCCGACTGTGGAGTGCCCAGCTGGTGAGCGGCATCGGTGACGCCCTCGCCCTGCTGGTCCTGGTGCTGCTGACCCTCCAGGCGGCCGTCACGGCCGGTACGGAGAGCCCCTTCGGCGGCGGCTACCGGGGCGCGGCCTTCGCCGTCGCCGCCGTGTTCGCGGTCCGGATCCTCGCCACCGTCCTGTTCGGCGCGGTCCTGCTCGGCCCGCTGGCCCAGCTCACCGCCCCTGGAGGCAAGCTGGACCGCCGCTGGACGATGGCCGGTGCCGACGCGCTGCGGATCGGGTTGTTCGTGGTCGCCCCGCTGTGGCTCGACTGGATCCCCGCGCACGCCACGACCGCGCTGCTGGCCACCGTGTTCGTCGCCGGTGCCGCCGAGCGGGTGTGGACCCTGGCCAAGGAGAGCGCCGCGCCCGCGCTGCTGCCGGCGCCGCCGCCGGAGGGGGCGACCGTACGGCCCCTCCCGGACCACCTCGACGCCCTGCGGCGGCTCACGCTGCGCACCGCCTTCGCGGCGATGCCCGTGGCGGCCGCCGCGCTGCTCGCCGCGACCCTGATCGGGCGGGCGCTGGGCCTGGGCGTGGACTGGTTCGCCGCGAACCAGGCGGCGCTGGGCTCGTACGTCGCCGCCGGCCTGTTCGCCGCGTCCGTGTCGCTGCTGGTGCCGCTGGCGGTGCCGGCGGTCAAGACCCCGAGGCCGCGTTCCCCGCTGGAGGGCCTGCGGGCCCCCAGGGCGGGCGACCGGCCAGAGAAGGGCCGTACGGGCGCGATCCGGCTGCTCGTGGTGGCCTGCGCCGCCGTCGCCGCGGCCGTCGCCCTCGCCGCCTCCGTCTCCGTGCTGCACGCCTTCGACCTGGGCGGCGGCCCGTCCGCGTACGCCCTGCTGGTGCTCGCCCTCGTCGGCGGTACCGCCCTCGGGATCCGCGCCACCCAGGCCGGCAAGGTGCTGCCCGCGCTGTCGCGACGGCGGCTGCTGGCCCTGGCCATGGCGGTGACCGGCATCGCGCTGCTGCTCACCGGGCTGGTCCCGGACACGGCGACCGTCCTGTTCCTGGCGCTGCTCGCGGGCACCGCCGCGGGCGTGGCCGCCAACACCGGGCACACCCTGCTCGACCAGGAGACCGAGGAGTTCCGCCGGGCCCGGGTCACCGGACACCTCCAGGCCGTGGTCCGGGTGGCCGTCGCCCTCGGGGCGGTCGCCGCCCCGCTGCTGGCCGCGGCGATCGGCCCGCACCGGCTGGGCGGGGGCCAGGTCGCCCTCTCGCACGGCGGCGCCGCCTACGCGCTGATGCTGGCCGGCGTGCTGCTGCTGCCCGTCGCGGTGGTGGTCCTCGCCAAGGCCGACGACCGCAAGGGCGTACCGCTGCGCCGCGACCTGCGCGAGGCGCTGCGCGGCGGAGAGCCCGTACAGGCCCCCGCCGCGACCGGGTTCTTCATCGCCCTGGAGGGCGGCGACGGGGCCGGCAAGTCCACCCAGGTGCATGCGCTGGCCGACTGGATACGGAACAAGGGCCACGAGGTCGTCGTGACCCGGGAGCCCGGCGCCACCCCGGTCGGCAAGCGGCTCCGCTCGATCCTGCTGGACATCTCCTCCGCCGGGCTGTCGAACCGCGCCGAGGCCCTGCTGTACGCCGCCGACCGCGCGGAGCACGTCGACACGGTCGTCCGGCCCGCCCTGGAGCGCGGTGCGGTGGTCATCACCGACCGGTACATCGACTCCTCGGTGGCCTACCAGGGCGCCGGGCGCGACCTGTCCCCGACCGAGATCGCCCGTATCTCCCGGTGGGCCACCGGCGGTCTCGTGCCGAACCTGACCGTGCTGCTCGACGTGTCCCCGGAGACCGCCCGGGAGCGGTTCACGGAGGCGCCGGACCGGCTGGAGTCCGAGCCGACGGAGTTCCACCAGCGGGTGCGGGCCGGCTTCCTGACGCTCGCCGCGGCCGACCCCGGGCGCTACCTCGTGGTCGACGCCGGCCAGGACCCCGGCTCGGTGACCACCGTCGTGCGCCACCGCCTGGACCGGATGCTCCCGCTCTCCGAGGCCGAGGTGGCCGCGCGGATCGAGGCCCGGCGGCTCGCGGAGGAGGAAGCCCGGCGCAGGGCCGAGGAGGAGGCCGCGCGCAAGGCGGAGGAAGCCCGGCTGAAGGCCGAGGAGGAGGCCCGGCTGGCCCGGGAGGCCGAGGAGGCCCGGCTGCGTGCCGAGGCCGAGGCGGCCCGCCGGGCGGAGGAGGAGCGGCTGAGGGCCGAGGAGGAGGCCCGTGCCCGGGCCGAGGCCGAGCGGCTGCGCGTACGGGCCGAGGAGCGGGCGCGCGCCGCCGAACAGGAGCGGCTCCGGCTCCAGGAGGCGGAGGAGGCCCGGCTGCGTGCCGAGGCCGAGGAGCGGCGGCTGGAGAAGCAGCGGCGCGCCGAGGAGGCCCTGCTCCGGGCGGAGGAGGCGCGCCGGCTCGCGGAGGCGTCGGCCGCCGCCGCGGCGGCGGCCGCGGCTGCCCAGGCGCCCGCCGCGCCGGAGCCCGCCGCTGCCGAAGCGCCCGCGCCCAAGGTCGTGATGCGCAAGGAGCCCCTGCCGGACGAGGCCGTCACGGTCGAGACGCCGGTGGTCCGCCGGGTCGTGCAGCCCGACGACGTGACCCAGACCGTCCCGGTGCCGAAGATCGACCCGCGCGACCCGCGCGACCCGCGCGACCCCCGTTCCGTGGACGAGACGGCGGTCCTGCCGACCGTACGGCCCGACGGCCCCGCTCCGGACGCGGCCCGTCCGGATCCGTCCGGGCGGACCCGTCCGGCGGAGCGGCCGACGGCCCCGCACTCGCAGGAGGCCCCGGCCGACCGGGTGCCGCCGGGCATCTTCCGGGACGCCGGGAACGACGTGACCCGCGAACTCCCGGTCGTCGGCGACGACGGCCCCGAGCGCCGGGCCCCGTCCGACTGGGCCGAGGCCACCCCGATGGACGACCTGCCGACCCTGGCGGACGAGCTGCTGGGGCCGCGCCCCGACGACGAGGACGGGCACGACGGCCCGGGCGGGGGCAGGCCGCGCCGCCGCCGTCGCGGATAGGAGCACGGTTCACGGTCCGTGATGGCGATCCGTGAACGCGGGCGGGATTGTCAGTGGCGGGCGCCACAATGTGAGCAGGCAGTATCCACGGAGAGTGAAAGGCGGTGGGCGGCATGCCCGTGTGGGAAGACCTGGTCGGTCAGGAGCGCGTGCAGACGCAGCTGGCCGCCGCCGCCCGCGACGCCGACGCCCTCGTCACCGCCATCGAGCGGGGGGAAGCAGCACCGCCCGCATCCAAGATGACCCACGCATGGCTCTTCACCGGCCCGCCGGGCTGCGGCCGGGCCACCGCGGCCCGCGCCTTCGCCGCGGCCCTCCAGTGCGTCAGCCCGGACCGCGCCCTCGGCGGTGAGCCGGGCTGCGGATTCTGCGACGGCTGCCACACCACGATGGCAGGGACCCACGCCGACGTGGAGATCGTCCGCACCGATCTCCTGTCCATCGGCGTGAAGGAGACCCGCGACCTGGTCCGCCGCGCCCAGCTCTCGCCCGCCGTGGGGCGCTGGCAGGTCATCGTCCTGGAAGACGCCGACCGGCTCACCGAGGGCGCGGGGAACGTGCTCCTCAAGGCCGTGGAGGAGCCCGCTCCGCGGACGGTGTGGCTGCTGTGCGCGCCCTCTCTGGAGGACGTGCTGCCCACCATCCGCTCCCGCTGCCGGCACCTGACCCTGACCACCCCGTCCGTGGCGGCGGTGGCCGAGGTGCTGGTGCGCCGGGACGGCGTGGAGCCGGCCGCCGCCGCGGCCGCCGCCCGCGCGACCCAGGGCCACATCGACCGGGCCCGCCGGCTCGCCACCGACGAGGCCGCCAGGACCCGCCGCGCCGCCGTCCTCAGGCTCCCGCTGCGCGTGGACGACGTGGGCGGCTGCCTCAAGGCCGCGCAGGAGCTGGTCGACGCCGCCGCCGAGGACGCCAAGCAGGTCGCGGAAGAGGTCGACACCAAGGAGACCGAGGACCTGAGGGCCGCGCTCGGCGCCGGAGCGGGCGCCGGGGGCCGGCTGCCGCGCGGCACCGCCGGGGTGATGAAGGAGCTCGAGGACCGCCAGAAGCGCCGTCGTACGAGGACCCAGCGCGACAGCCTCGACCTCGCCCTGACCGACCTCATCGGCTTCTACCGGGACGTGCTGGCCCTCCAGCTCGGCTCGGCCGTCGCCATCGCCAATGAGGACATACGCCCGGACCTCGACCGGATCGCCCGCGCCTCGGGCCCCGAGCGCACGCTGCGGCGCATCGAAGCGGTCATCGCCTGCCGGCAGGCCCTCGACCGGAACGTGGCGCCGCTCCTCGCGGTGGAGGCCATGACGATGTCCCTGCGCGCGGGCTGACCGTCCGCGCGCCGGTACCGACCCGGTTCACCCGTACGAGCGGTCCCGGCCGGGCGCCGCGGGGAGCCCGGCCGGGCGGGACGCCAAGCCCCCGCACGCCCGGAGGGCGTCCGCGGCGGATCCCGCGCACCGGACAGGGGCCGCCCGCAGCACGTACGCTCGCCGCATGGACACCAGGCGCCTGCTGCGTACCGCCGGAACCGTGATCGCGGCCGCCGGGCTGCTGATCTCCGGGTGCACCACCGGGGGGCCGGAGGTGGCGGCCTCGGCCGAGCCCTCCACCGTCCCGGACGCCCTGCGCCCGTACTACGACCAGAAGCTGAGCTGGCGCGACTGCGGTGTCCCCGGCTTCCAGTGCTCCACCATGAAGGCGCCGCTGGACTACGCGGATCCCGGCTCCGGCCAGGACGTCGAGCTCGCCGTGGCCCGCCGCCCCGCCACCGGGCCGGGCAAGCGGCTGGGCTCCCTGGTGGTCAATCCCGGCGGCCCCGGCGGTTCCGGCATCGGCTACCTCCAGGCGTACGCGGGCATCGGCTACCCGGCCCCCGTGCGCGCCCAGTACGACGTGGTGTCCTTCGACCCGCGCGGCGTGTCCCGCAGCAGCCCCGTCGAGTGCCTGACCGGCCCGGCGATGGACCGCTTCACCCAGGTTGACCAGACGCCGGACGACCAGGCGGAGCGGGCCCGGCTGGTGGCCGCGTTCAAGGAGTTCGCGGCGGGCTGCGAGACGCGCTCCCGGCGGGTGCTGCCGCACGTCTCCACCGTGGACGCCGCCCGGGACATGGACGTGCTCCGCGCGGTCCTCGGCGACGAGAAGCTGAGCTACGTCGGAGCCTCGTACGGCACCTTCCTCGGCGCCACGTACGCGGACCTCTTCCCGGCCCGGGTGGGCCGGCTGGTCCTGGACGGCGCGATGGACCCCTCCCGGCCGTCCCTCGACCTGAACCGCGACCAGACCGCGGGCTTCGAGACCGCGTTCCGCTCCTTCGCGAAGGACTGCGCGAAGCAGACCGGCTGCCCGCTGGGCCAGGGCGGCCCCGACGCGGTGGCGCAGCGCCTGAAGGAGTTCTTCCGCAAGGCCGACGCCCAGCCGGTCCCCTCGGGCGACCCGGCGCGCCCGCTGGGCGAGGCCCTGGCCACGACGGGCGTGATCGCGGCCCTGTACGACGAGAGCGCCTGGCCGCAGCTGCGCGAGGCCCTCACCGACGCGCTGAACGGTGACGGCGCCGGCCTGCTGGCCCTCGCCGACAGCTACTACGAGCGCGAGGCGGACGGCACGTACGCGAACCTCATGTACGCCAACGCCGCCGTGAACTGCCTCGACCAGCCGCCCGCCTTCAGCGGCCCGGAAGCGGTGGACGCCGCGCTGCCGTCCTTCGAGAAGGCCTCCCCGGTCTTCGGGGCGGGGCTGGCCTGGGCCTCGCTGAACTGCGCGTACTGGCCGGTGAAGGCCACGGGCTCGGCGAAGCCGCTGAAGGCGGCGGGCGCGGCCCCGATCGTGGTGGTCGGCACGACCCGCGACCCGGCGACCCCGTACAAGTGGGCCCAGGCCCTGGCCGGCCAGCTCGACTCGGGCACGCTCCTCACGTACGACGGCGACGGCCACACGGCGTACGGCCGCGGCAGCGACTGCGTCGACACGGCGATCAACCGCTACCTCCTCGAGGGCCGGCCCCCGGCGGACGGCAAGCGCTGCTGACACCCCCCGCCGGCCCCGGTTCGGGGCACCCGGATTGACCCTGTAGACTTGGCGCCGCTGCTGATGAGAGCGTCCCTCCGAGGAAATTCTTGTCTTCCCAGCGGTGCCGCCTTAGCTCAGTTGGCCAGAGCAACGCACTCGTAATGCGTAGGTCTCGGGTTCGAATCCCGAAGGCGGCTCTGTAGAACCCCCAGGACTCACTCGCCGTGACCTGGGGGTTTTGCTGTTTCCGGGGTCGATCGGCGCATACGGAGGCTGGGGCCGAAAACCCGTGCGTGAGCGATGCGTGAGCGGAGGGGCCGTCAGCCCTTGTGGGCGGCCTTCTTCCCCTTGGCCTTCTTCTCCTTGGCCTTCGCCTTCTCGGCTTGCTTGGCCTTCTTGGCGGCCTTGCGGGCCTGCTCTTCCTGCTCGGCCTTCCGCTGGAGGGGGACCAGCTTGGCGGTGGCCTCGGCGGCGCTCTTGCTGACGTGGGGGAGCACGCTCTGGTAGATGTCGCGCGTGATCCGGGTGTCGCTGCGCCCCAGCGTGTCCGACACGATCTTGATGTCGATATCGGCCGCCAGCACGAGCGTCGCCGCCCCGTGCCGGAGGTCGTGCAGCCGGATCGGCGGTAGGAGGCCGCCACGCGCCGCTCGAAGAGATCGGTCACCTTGCCCGGGTGCAGCCAGGAGCCGTCCTCCTGAGTGAAGACGAGCCCGGTGTTCACCCATGCCGACCCCCACTCCAGACGGTCGGCTTCCTGTTGCTTGCGGTGCCGCTCCAGGACGCCGACGGTGTCGTCATCGAGCGCAACGGCGCGGAAGCCGCTGTCCGTTTTCGGCTCGGACGCCTCGACCTCCCAGCCGTCCTGGACCAGCTGCCCTGTGACAGTGAGGGAGTGCCGGTCGAGGTTGGTCTCCGACCAGGGCTGACCGCAGGCCTCGCCGCGCCGCAGGCCGCGGAAGGCGATCAGGTGCCACATTGCGTACAGCCGGTGCCAGCGACGAAATCGAGGAAGGCGCCGGTCTGTTCCGGCGTCCAGACCATCACGGGAGAGGGCTTCTCGCCGGTCTGCTCCCACTTGGCGACCCGCTCGTCCGTCCACACCAGCGCCTTCGGCTTGCGCACCGGATCGATCTCGACGTGGGCCGCCGGGTTGAACGTGATGATCTGCTGCCCGATCGCGTCGTTCAGGGACGCGCGGAGCGTGGCCTTCACGTGCTGGCGCGTAGCGGGGCCGGTCACCCGACGGAAGGCCGGCATCGCGTCGAGCGCCGCCTTCAGCGCCTTCCGGCGAGCACGGTTCTCGGCCCCCTTCCACGGGATCGTCGCCAACTCCTCTACGGCAGCACGCCGCTGGGCATTCTGCTCCAGGACCTCGGCGTTGCCGTCAGCGATGGCCGTGAACATCTCGCTCAGGTGGCTGACCCTCTCCGTACTGGGCCGTCGGCCGGGCGGGGTACGATGAACATCGGCCGCACGGGCGTGTTCTTGGTCACACTTGAATCTCATCCGTGCGGCCACCTTTGTGTCCCGGTGGCAGCCCGCTCGCCCGGGGAAAGTCAGGCGAGGGCAGAGGCATCACGGGCCTAGAATGGCCGTCGTGACCGACAACACTCCACAGAGCCCCAACAGCGGGCCGACGCCTACCCATGAGCTGCCGACCCAGTACGCGCCGGCCGAGGTAGAGGGGGCGCTGTACGAGCGTTGGGTAGAGCGCGGGTACTTCGAGGCGGACGCGAAGAGCGAGAAGCCGGCGTACACGATCGTCATCCCGCCGCCGAACGTCACCGGCTCGCTTCACCTGGGCCACGCCTTCGAGCACACGCTGATTGACGCCCTCACCCGCCGCAAGCGCATGCAGGGCTACGAGACGCTGTGGCAGCCCGGCATGGACCACGCCGGTATCGCCACCCAGAACGTCGTCGAGCGCGAGCTCGCCAAGGAGGGCAAGTCCCGTCACGACCTCGGCCGCGAAGCCTTCGTCGAGCGCGTCTGGGAATGGAAGGCCGAGTCCGGCGGGCAGATCGCCGGCCAGATGCAGCGCCTTGGCGAGGGACTGGCGTGGAGCCGGGATCGCTTCACCATGGACGAGGGCCTGTCCCGAGCTGTCCAGACGGTCTTCAAGAAGATGTTCGATGACGGGCTGATCTACCGCGCCGAACGCATCATCAACTGGTGCCCCCGCTGTCTGACGGCCATCTCCGACATCGAGGTCGACTACCAGGACGACGACGGCGAGCTCGTCTCCATGAAGTACGGCGAGGGCGAGGACACCATCGTCGTCGCCACCACCCGCGCGGAGACGATGCTCGGCGACACCGCCGTCGCCGTCCACCCCGACGACGAGCGTTACGCCCGCCTGATCGGGAAGCAGATCAAGCTGCCGCTGACCGACCGGAGCATTCCGGTCGTCGCCGACACGCACGTCGACCCGGAGTTCGGCACCGGCGCCGTCAAGGTGACCCCGGCGCACGACCCGAATGACTTCGCCATCGGCCAGCGCCACAACCTCGAATCCATCGAGGTCCTCGACGAGCGCGGCATCATCACCGTCCACGGCCCCTTCCAGGGCCTGGACCGCTTCGAGGCGCGCTCCGCGATCGTCGCCGCCCTGCGCGCCGAGGGCCGGATCGTCGCCGAGAAGCGCCCCTACGTCCACTCCGTCGGCCACTGCTCGCGCTGCAAGACGACGCTGGAACCCCGCCTGTCGCTGCAGTGGTGGGTCAAGGTCGAGACCCTTGCCAAGGCCGCTGGCGACGCGGTCCGCGACGGCCGGGTCGACATCCACCCGGCCGACATGTCGCAGCGGTACTTCGACTGGGTCGACAACCTCAACGACTGGTGCATCTCGCGCCAGCTGTGGTGGGGCCACCGCATCCCGGTCTGGCACGGCCCGAACGGCGAACTGGTCTGCGTCGGCCCCGACGAGGAGCCGCCGACCGGCGAAGGCTGGACGCAGGACACCGACGTCCTCGACACGTGGTTCTCGTCCGGCCTGTGGCCGTTCTCCACGCTCGGCTGGCCCGAGCAGACGCCTGACCTAGAGAAGTTCTACCCGAACTCCGTCCTGGTCACCGGCTACGACCTGATGTTCTTCTGGGTCGCCCGGATGATGATGTTCGGCCTGTACGCGATGGACGGCCAGCCGCCGTTCCGCACGATCGCGTTCCACGGCATGGTCCGCGACGAGTTCGGCAAGAAGATGTCGAAGTCGTTCGGGAACACGGTCAACCCGCTGGACTGGATGGACAAGTACGGCTCCGACGCCCTGCGCTTCACCCTGGCCAAGGGCGCCAACCCGGGCGTCGACGTCCCGATCGGCGAGGACTGGGTCCAGGCGTCCCGCAACTTCGCCAACAAGATCTGGAACGCGACGCGCTTCGCGCTCATGAACGGCGCCACGGTCGAGGGTGACCTGCCGCCGGTCGAGCAGCTGTCGGCGACCGACCGTTGGATCCTGTCGCGGCTGAACAAGGTCGTCGCCGAGGCGGATGCGTACTACGAGGACTATCAGTTCGCCAAGCTTGCGGACGCCTTGTACCACTTCGCGTGGGACGAGGTCTTCGACTGGTACGTCGAGCTGTCGAAGACGACGTTCTTCGAGGAGGGCGACCAGGCCAAGGTCTCTGCGCGCGTCCTGGGCGAAGTCCTCGACGTCACCCTGCGGCTGCTCCACCCGATCGTCCCGTTCGTCACGGACGCCCTGTGGACCACGCTCACGGGCGGCGAGTCGGTCGTCATCGCCGAGTGGCCGAAGGACTCCGGGTTCCGCGACGAGGCCGCGGAGCAGGAGATCGAGCTGGTCCAGCAGGTCGTTACGGAGGTCCGTCGGTTCCGCTCGGACCAGGGCCTGCAGCCGGGCCAGAAAGTCCCGGCCCGCCTGGAGCTCGACGGCACGGCGCTGGCCCCGCACGAGGCGGCCATCCGGCAGGTGCTGCGTCTCCAGCCGGAGCGCGAGGGCTTCGCCGCCACCGCCTCCCTGCCGGTGGCCGGCGCCACGGTCTCGCTCGACCTGTCGGGCACCATCGACGTGGCGGCCGAGCGCAAGCGGCTGAGCAAGGACCTGGCCGCCGCCGAAAAGGAGAAGCAGCAGGCGGAGGCCAAGCTCGGGAACGAGGCGTTCATCGCCAAGGCCCCCGACAACGTCGTGGACAAGATCAAGGGCCGGCTCGCCAAGGCCGAGTCGGACATCGCCCGGCTCCAGGCCCAGCTGGACAAGCTGCCGCCGCAGTAGGCGTCGGAACACGCCGAGGGGGCCCAGACCACGTGGTCTGGGCCCCCTTCGGGTTCTTCGGCCTCGGACACCCTCTGACTCGGGCTCTCGGCGGTGAGGCCTACGGAATGCGCAGCGTCTCGTACGGGCTCGACAGAGAGAACTCGCGTTGCTCGGCGACCATCTGGGCCTGGTGGAGATCGAACTTCGCCATGTGCAGGAGGTCGTCGAGGCGCGTCGGCTTCTGACCCAGCAGGTCGAGGGCGATCTCGGCAGCCCCGTCTCTCCGGTCCAGTCGGTCCTGGAAAAAGTCCAGGTTCTTCTCGACGACGAGGAGAGTCATGTCGAGCTCCGAGACCGCCGCATCGGACACTCGCTCGACCCGTGAGTGCACTCGGTACTCGTAGTAGGGCCCGGCGACGCAGTGGATGGTGTTGCCTGCCCCCCGCCTGTAGCGGCTGGCCAGCAGGTTGACCGCGAAAGCCCAGTCACCCCACTTGAGTACCTTAGGGTCGTACAGCCCGCATTCGAGAGCGTCTGCCCGTCGGCAGACTATCGACGTCGGAACGTGGTGCTTGCGCGCCACCAGATCCTCGCGGCACGGGTACGAGGAGATGGTGAACCCCTCGAAGGCACCGATCATCCACGACATCGTGTGCACGAAGGCTGTATCGGCATCGGACTCGAGGGTCTCCACCGCCCTGTCCGGGTAGGACCCTTCCCTGAGGAGATGCGGGTCGGTGGCCAGCCGGTCGTCGGCGTCCACCTGCATCACGTACTCCATCCGCGCGGCTGCCACACCGGCGTTCCTGGCCACGTGGTGCCCTTGGCGCTGTTCGAGCCGGACGACGCGTACGCCGGGCAGATCGGCGCAGGTGTGGATGGCCTTGAGGGTCGTGTCGTCGTCCGACCCGTCGTCCACGATCACTACCTCGTGCGGACGCCGAAGCGGCTGCTCGACGACGGAGTTCACGGCCTCGATGAGATAGTCGCCCGCGTTGTGGCAGGGAACGACGAAGCTGATGCCTCCAGAATCCGTGATGGTCACGCTGTCTCCCTTCCGCTCATGGCCGCGGTGCCGACGGGAGCCGGGCACCTGCGCGCCGCTATGACGGTCGCGCGAGCCGCTTTGAAGTAGGTGCGCCGTGAGCGCGTGTCCTGCTCGGTGTGGTCGTCCCAGCTCACGGTGACGTCCCAGCCCTCGTAGATCCGCTCCAGCGCGCGGCTGAATGACTCCCGCGTGTACCGGGCCTCGCCCTCGATGTGGATCTGAACGCCGTGGGCGTCTATCCGGAAGATCTCGGTGAAGACCTCCAGATAGTGCAGGTTGACCGAGCGGGAACTCTGCACAGCCTGGGTGAGCAGAGCTTCGACGTCGGGCTGTGACAGGTAGTGGAGAACGTCCTTGGCGACGAGCGCGCCGAAGTCCTCCTGGACGGCGTACTGCTCGATGAGGGATTCCACCACCGTGACCCGCTCCGCCACGCCCTCGTACTCCGAGAGCCGCTGAAGCAGCGGCTCGGCCGGGGCCTGGTCCACCGCGACAACGGTGAACCCCGCCTCGGCCAGGGCGATGGTGTACGCCCCGGCGCCGTATCCGAGGTCCAGAGCGCGACGCGGAGTGTCGGCGGGGAGGGAACCCAGCAGGGTGAGGAATCGCGCCGGAACGGGTGCGCGCAGCCTCTCGCCGGTGCTCCGGCCGTTCCGTAACGCGTCTGCGTAGAAGGCGTGAAGGGACGCCTTCGAGTGCTGTACGGGCAAGGGGTACCACCTGGGGCTGGAGGGACGAGCGAGGGCAGGCACCTAGAACTCGGCGATCTCGATGGCCCGGCCGGGCGTGCGCAGAGAGGACGCCAACGCCTCGGTGACCTTCATCGGCAGCAGGTGTGCGGAGAGCGAGCTCCTGTTCTCGGTTCCCCGCAGCCAGTTCTCCATGAGCCGCCTGTTGCTGTCGCTGTGGAACAACCCGTCGAACATCTTGACCGACGTGTACCGCTCCTCCGGCAGCAAAGAGGCGTTCGCCCTCATGGTCAGCCGAGCGAAAGCGTCGATCTTGTCCGCGTTCTGCCCGCGGGGCACGTCGTAGCAGTGGACGTGTGCGGAGTAGAGGGTCGACAGCTGGGCCTCGAGGTCGACGCTGGAAGTGCGCCCGTTCTTGTTGTAGACGTCATCAGGGAGGTCCTGCCAGCTGCGGATGGACGGCGTCGTCTGCTCGAAAGACAGTGTTCCGACGGTCAGTGTCCGATCCGACGCCACGTCCACCAGCCGGAACGTAGCGGTGATGTCCGTCTCGCCGAAGGAATGCGCCAGGCTCTCGTCGTCCGGCCAGCGCGAGTGGCCGTCCTCGAACCGGCTGGCGGCCGGATTTGGGATCCGGAGGTGCTGGTCGGTTGGGAAGGCACCGAACGAGCTGACTTCGAGCCTGAAGCGGCGGTCGGGAAACACGAGCTTGTTGAGGGACAGGCACTGCACGGCGAGATCGATGTAGTGGTAGGCGCCGTGCATCACCATCCCGTAGCCGTACCGGTAGGGGTGATCGTCCCGCGACTCGTACTCGTGCTGGAGGTTCCACACCCCGCCGGCGGCTCGGAGGTGGAAGGACGTGACGGGGGCCTGCCAGTCCCGCACCCGCTCTTCGAGCGAGCGGAGTAACTCCCCGTTGTAGATGCGGTGATACCGGCTCAGCGTCATCACGGAGTGCTTGGTGCCGGTACGGCCGGCCTGAGCGATGAGTTCCTGCATCACTTCGGTGATCCGGGACGGCGCGAACTGGCCGTCCACCAGCGGAGCCAGGACCGGCTTCTCCACCAGCGAATCGATGCCGTTCTCGACGCAGTAGCGCAGATAGGCTTCGTGCGCCCGCACCTCGGTCGCGATGTACACCTTCATCGGCAGGTCGGGCAGACGGAGCTGCCTGAGGGCGGCTCCGATCAGCTCCGGCTGTGTCTGCTGTGTGGTCGCGCCGCTGCCCGGAAGGTAGACGACCTCCCGAGGCTTCAGGGCGACACCCTGTATGCGTTCCTCGATCGTCGACCTCTCCGATTCCAGATCGATGACGGAATACGAGTCGACGTGGCCGGCTTCGATAGCCTCCCTGATGCAGGGCAGGTACTTGTTGGCGACGATCTCGTCGAAGCCGACCACGACGAGGTTGCGTCGACGAGCAGCAGGGCGGACCTCGCAAGCGGAAGCCCGACCCAGCGGATCCTCGACACAGCGGAGGGTCGGCGGCCTGGGGACCGAGACCGTTGTTGTCCGAGACGTTCGAGAGTCGGTCTTCATCCGCGTTACTCCCACTCGTGCTGTCACTGTTCGGAGCCGTTCCGAAGCAGACCGGACGTCGATCGCCGCAGTAGCGATCACCTCTTGCTGAACTGCCTGCCATATACACCGATTGGCGTCGGACATGCCCTCTTCCGACCTCGCTGATGAGGTGGCCTCTCGGGGGTGCGGCGGACGGGCGTCATTGGCCAAAGCCAGTTATTGCAAGTCGAGTTGCTTGCATCTCCCAGCGGCCTTCTCGGTCTGTTGCGACAGTAGCCAGGGCGCCCCACGACACCCCGGAAAATCCTTCCGGGGTCCACTTCGGCCACGAGGTGATGATCAGGACATGCGAGGTATGACAGAGAACCTGACCATCGGCGAGCGCGTCGCCTGGTACCGGCGTCGGCGCGGCCTCTCCCAAGAGGTACTGGCCGGCCTTGTCGGCCGCACCACGGACTGGCTGAGCAAAGCGGAGAACAATCGGATCGAGCTTGATCGCCTCTCGGTGATCACCTCACTCGCCGACGCCCTCGACGTCTCGCTCGGAGACCTGCTTGCCGAGCCGACCCTCATGGAGTGGTCAGCCGACAGCGGCCACCGCACAGTCCCAGCGTTGCGCGAAGCGCTCATGGACTACAAGCAGCTCACGCCCCTGCTGGGGTCTGCACCCAATGACGAGCCACCTGCCCTGCAGGACCTTCGTTCCAACGTGAGCGAGGTCCTCGACGCCTATCAGGCGTCCCGCTACGGATTCGCCACTCGACGTCTTCCCCTACTCCTGACAGACGCCCTCGCCGCATCTCGCGCCTACTCGGAGCATGAGAGGGAGGAATCCCATGCGCTACTCGCCCTGGCCTACCACGGCGCAGCCATGGTGCTGGGCAAGGTCGGTGAGTCCGAGCTGGCATGGATTGCAGCTGACCGCGGTCTGGCAGCCGCGCAGCACAGCGGCCGAAGCGAGGTCACAGGTTCGCTCTTCCGCGCGGTCACGCACTGTCTCCTGGCCACCGGCCGCTTCACGGCAGCGGTCCAGCTCGTGAACGACGCGGCAGCCGTTATGCAGCCGGAACTAGGCACCGCAGACGACGAGTACCTCTCGGTGTACGGCACGTTGTTCCTCACCGGCGCGATGGCCTCCGCACGAGCAGAGGACCGGGCAGCTACGCAGGCTTTCCTCCGAGAGGCCGACGAGACCGCGCAGCGACTCGGTGCCGACGCCAATCACATGTGGACAGCCTTCGGTCCGACGAACGTGGCGATCCACTGTGTAGCCACCGCCGGTGAACTCGGTGACATTCAGATTGCTGCGGACCTCGGAGCGCGCATCGACACCAGCGGTATGCCAGTGGAACGGCGTGTGCGGCACAGCCTCGAAGTCGCCAGGGCGCTGAGTGCCTGGAACCGGACCGACGAAGCCCTGGCCGTCCTGCTGGAAGCCGAACAGGCCGCCCCCGAACAGGTCCGCCACCACTACATGAGCCGAGAGCTGGTCATCGGCTGGATACGCGGCACCAGAGGCCGGCCGTCCCATCCCGTGGCGGACCTGGCCCGAAGGCTCCACATCGTGGCAGGCGGCTAAAGTCGAATCCGTGAGCGAGAACGAGCATGAAGCGAAGATGGCCCACCCCCGTATGGCGGCTGGCGCTCTCTTCTTCGACGAAGCTGATCGAGTCCTGCTCGTCGAGCCGTCGTACAAGGACTATCGAGACATTCCCGGCGGCTACGTCGAGGAAGGTGAGTCGCCTCGACAAGCCTGTGTGCGTGAGGTCCAGGAGGAATTGGGCATCGAGCCGCACATCGGCCGCCTCCTCGTCGTCGACTGGGCGCCGAACCCGGGAGAGGGCGACAAGGTGCTCTACCTCTTCGACGGCGGCTGTCTCAGCGCCGACCTCCGTCAGCAGATTGCACTGCAAGCGGACGAGCTCCGTGGCTACGACTTCCACGGCGCCGAACAGGTGCCAGACCTCACCATCCCCCGCCTCGCGCGCCGAATCGCCGCTGGCATCCAGGCCCGAACGAGTGGCTTGACCGCGTACCTAGAACACGGGCAGTCGCCGGAAATGGGGACCTGAGACTCACCGGATCCACGTAGGCCAGGGCCGCGATCCCCGGGAGGGCGAGTCGTCCGATCCAACATGCAATTACATGTTGGTAGAGGCTGGGTGCGTGGGTAAGCGGAGCCATGCCGTTAGGGACTCGGCCAGCTCGTCGCCGAGAGCTGCGGCTGCATAGGGCAGACGTCCCAGCTTCTCCAGGGCGTGCAAAACGTCGCCGAAGGGCTCGCGGCGTAGGGCAGCAGCGGAGTGCGCTGCACCCAAAAGGTCGCCACTGCGTACCTTGCGATGCCAAGAGTTGAGTACGTCACAGGATGTGACGTACGCATCGAACCGGCCTTGCACCAAGTCTTCTCGGTTAAGGCCGAATACCCTGATGCTCTCCTCACCCTTGCGGGTCTTCTTCTCATACGTGCCAGCCGCGAGAAGCAGCTCGAGATGGTCGGCGGGGTCATCTGTGCTGGGGTCAATAAGCAGACACTCCTTCGTATCTTCGTCACACGGATAATCTTCGCGCTTGAAGTTGCTGTTGCAGCGAGAACAGGCCAGCAGGTGGTTGTGCCAGCAGAACGTACGCATCGGAGCACGGGACAGCGGCTCGAAATGGTCGATGTCGGTACCCAAGCTGTCCAGGCAGTACATGCACCGCAGCACGCCGGGTGCCATCTTTTCCAGGAGAGTCCGTATTTCGCCCTTAGCGGCTTCTGCGAGACGCCACTCGCCTCTGGCGGCCGTACTGGTAGCCCCCAGGACCTGGATATTCTTCGTGCGGCTGTCACATAGCCGCACCAGCCGTTCGGTGGCCGGCAGCCGCTGGACCGGGATCAACAGTCGTTCCCCAACTGGGCTGCCACCTCGCGGACCCGGGCTGAGCGGGAACTCCTGAGCTCGGCGGCCAGCTCACGGTATTCGCGGGCCTCCTGTTCGGTGGCCTCGCCTGCGAAGACCTTTCGCTCCAGAGGTACGAGCTTGCGACGTCGAGCTTCAGCACGACTGGAATACGCAGACTCAAGGCCGAATAGTTCTGAGAGTGCCGCGTCGTCACCGCTTCCATACACGATGCGGTGATACAGCGAGTCGTCCACGACTTCCGGAGGCCGTTCCTCTTCGGGGCCCGGTAGCCGAATCAGGCCGCCAGGATCCGCCGCTTGGCAGATGTAAGGGCTGTGGCTGGTGACGATGAACTGGATCCGCGGGAAGTGGGTCCGCAACCAGTCTCCGATACGCCGCTGCCATGTGACGTGGAGGTGGGCGTCCACCTCATCGACGATCACAATCCCGGGCATCCGGACCACGGGGTGTCCTGCGTCATCCTTACCTGCGTCCAACGTCCCGTATGTGTTCTGCAGCTGCCTGACGATATCCAGGACTAGTGAGGCGACGGTACGAAAGCCATCGCTCATCTCCCGCAGTGGGTATGCGCGCTCTGGATCACCGGCTGGCGACACCCATAGGCCCTCCGAACTCACTCGCATGGCTTGGTAGCCATCCGGCAACAGGCCGTCGGAAAGCAGCTCCTGAACGGTTTCCAACAGCTCGGATGCCTGCTCTTGCCCTTCAAGAGACCTCAGCCGCAACTCCTTGAGCCAGCTCACGCCCTCGGAGAGGGAAGCGTCTTCATGGAAGAGGGAAGCCATGCGGCCTGCCGGCCCCGACGCGAGCATCATCCGCTGGGCCTCCCCTGACCCTCCGGTCAATCGGCGGAATGGGCCGTAGCCGGCACAGAACCAGCCCTGCGGGTGGTCAGCCCAGGGGCCACGCCCGGCACCAGGCCAGCCGTACTTCTCGCCGTCGTAGGGGGATAGCTGAGGCTGTTGCGGCATGGCATATGAGGGCGCGCTCGGTATCCCCTCCGGGAGGATCCAGTCCAAGCCCAGGACGATGGGACCTTCGGGTGCCCTGCCGCGTCCGGTGAGCCTGTCGACCGAGTAGTCCGGTTGTACGTACACCTGTGCCCAGGCGGAGGTCTCACCGCTGGTGATCCAGGTGCTGTGGTCCTGTACCAGGGTGCGAGCCGCTTGGGGGCCGGCGAGTGCGAGCGCGAGGGTACGCAGGAGTGTGGACTTTCCCGCGCCATTACGGCCAGCGATCACTGTCCAGCTGCCGCCGTCCTTGGCCGGTAGCGGGAGCTCGTCTACGGCACGCGGTCCGGTAAAGCCCCGGACGTTCGAGAAGCCGATTCCGGTTACGTACATCCACCCTCCTCTCTGGCCTGGTAGTCAGCTGCTTCAGCCTCTCATGAGGCGCTGACATGGACGAGCGTGGTGCTCCCTGCCTGGAACGGAGGTGAAGGCAGTCTCCGCTGTACGGGGGCGTCCCCGGACGGGGTCCTGGGCCCCGCATTGCTGGAGGCCAGCGAGCCAGCAGCCCGGGAGCCGCCGATGCCCCTGCACGATTGCGCGTCCGAATGCTCCTGGATGCCACCCTCAGCCTCACCAGCCCGCCCTAGGCCTAGGACCACTCCTCTGCCTTGACCTCAGTCTGCTTTAGCACTCGGTCGATCGCCTCCGGTGCTTTATCCGGCGGGTAGCCGTAGTAGTTCAGCAAGAATTGGACCTTGGCGCGGATTCGATCGCGTGCCTGGCTCTTGATCCGCCAGTCAACGGTGACATCGTCGGACACCAAGCGATACAAATGCCGCGCGATCTTCCGGAGAGTGTCGTCGCCCATCTTCAGAGCTGAAGGGTTGGCGGCGACCGCGTCGTAGAAGGCGAGCTCGTCCTCCGTCAAGCCGAGTTCGGCGGCCCGGACACGGTCGGCTGAGACCTCACGTGCGAACTCGACGAGGATGTCCATCGTCTGCGCTGAGCTGATCAGCCCGTTGTGGTACTGATTCATTGTCTCCTGCATGCGCTTGGTGAAGGCGCGTTGCCGGGTGATGTTGCCGGGATGGGAGTCACGGATCTCCTTCATCAGGGAGCGCCGCAGGGCTTCGAGAGCCAAGTTGGGATGGCGGCTCTCTTTCAGCTGCGCAACGAACTCCTCGTCCAAGTGCGAGAGGTCGGGCTTGGTGAGACCAGCGGCGTCGTAGATGTCCACTACCCCGTCGGCGGCCACCGCCGCGGCGTTGAGCTGCTCGATGTAGCGGTGCTGGTCAGCAGCCGTAGCAAGGCCCTGGTCGGCTCGGTTGTCCACGTCGAGTTTCTCGCGAGAGGCGCGCACAGACCCGAAGAACCGGATGTCGTCGAGGAGGTCTTCGACGCCCTCGTGGGTGGGGCAGAGAGAGAAGGCTTGGGACAGCAGCTTGCCGATGGGCATGAAGCGCTGCAGGCGGGTGGGCTTCCCTGGTTGCAGCGCGGGCTCGGCCTCCTGAAGGAACTCTAGGACGGCGTATAGGGCTTCCTGATAGCCGGTCGAGCCGAGGGTCTCGCGCCAGGGCAGGTCACGGAGCAACTCGGTGATCGACTGGTGCTTTTCCCGTACGATCTTGACGGCCTCTGAGATGTCCGCGCCGATGGTCTCCTCGTCCTGGTCGTCGTTCGAGGTGTACTCGGCGATGGCGTCGGTGAGATGCCGAGCTACCCCTAGGAAGTCCACGACTAGACCCGACGGCTTCTCGCCCCAGGTTCGGTTGACGCGGGCCACGGCCTGCATCAGGGCAGCACCGCGCATTCGGCGGTCGAGGTAGAGGGTGTGCAACGGGGGCGAGTCGAAGCCCGTGAGCCACAGCGATTGGACGATTACGAGTTCGAGTTCGTCGTCAGGATCGGCGGCCCGCGCCTGGATATCCTTGAGCTTCTCGGGTGAACGCACGTAGGGGGCGATCTCTGCGTCGTCCTTGCCAGGGTTGCCGGTGTAGACGACCCGGATCTTTCCGGTGCCGTCGGGCAGCAGCCCCGTTTTTCGATCAGGCTCGCCGACCCATTCGGGGCGGCGGGTAGCCAGGGCGTTGAAGAGCCGGGCCGCGATCCTGCGTGAGGAGCAGACGACCATCCCCTTGCCGGCGCTGCCCGTCAGCTTAGCCATCTCCAGACTTCGGCTGTCCCAGTGGGACAGGAGGGTGTCAGCGAGCTTCGCTATCCGTTCGGGCGCACCGATCACGCTCTCGAACGTGGCGAACTGGGCGCGGGCACGAGCTTGTTCTGCCTGACTCAGCCCCTCGACCAGCCCCTCGGCCTGGGCGTCCATCTCATCCAGATCTTTATCGTCAGGGAGCTTCACCTTGTGGAGGATCGGCTCGTAGAAGACTCGGACTGTGGCCCCGTCGTTGACTGCCTGCGTGTGGTCGTAGGTGTGGATCGTCGGCCCGAAGACGGCGAGGGTGTTGCCCGTCCGGTTGTCGATCGGCGTGCCGGTGAAGGCAATGAATGTGGCGTTGGGAAGCGCGTCCCGCAGATGACGAGCGAAGCCGTCCTCGAAGTCGTAGTGGCTACGGTGCGCCTCGTCGACGATGACGATGACATCCCGGCGGTCGGAGAGCAGCGGATGCCGGGCGCCTGCGGCCTTCTTCGACTTGCTGATCCGGAACTTGTGGAGCGTGGTGAAGATGACGCCGCCGCTGCCCTCGCGCCGGGTGAGCAGATCCTTCAACTGGTCGCTGCTGTCAGCCTTTTCCGGTAGACCACCGATGGATCGATGAAGGCTGTGACTTGCGCTGAAGGTGTTGAAGAGTTGGGTGTCGAGGTCGATCCGATCGGTGATGAGGACGACTGTCGGAAGGGACAGTCCGGGGAGACCGCCCACCTTGCCGGTGTAGAAGAGCATCTCTTCGCTCTTACCCGCGCCCTGTGTGTGCCAGATAACGCCGGCCCTGCCGTCCGTAGCCGTGGCGGAGGCGGTGGCGGCAAGGGCCGTGTTGACGGCGATGTACTGGTGAGCCTTGGCGAGCTTCACCGTGTCCACGCTGCCGCCGGTGCCTTCAGTGGAGTAGGAGAGGAAGCCGGCGATCAGACCGAGGAAGTGTTCGGGTTCGAGTGCCCCGGCGATCATCCGCTCCAGGGCCCGCCCGTCCTCCCGCTCTTTCTTCTTCTTGAGTAGGACCCCGTCCTCGGCGTGCCAGGGCGCCATGTGCTCCCACGGCGTGAACGGAGTGCCGAGGCGGGCGGTCACCCCGTCGGTCGCTACGGCGAGACACAGGGTGCGAAAAGTGCCGTCAACATTCAGTTCGCGCCGATAGTTCTGGATCTGGTCGTACGCCTTACGAGCGTCGTCCGGTCCGCTCGCCTTCTTCAACTCAACTATGCAGAGCGGGAGTCCATTGACGTACAGGATGATGTCGAAGACGAATGCGCGCTCGCTGGCCGCGCGTATCCGCACCTGCGATGAAGCGACTAGATCGTTGCCGTGCGGGTCGGCGAAGTCGATGGGGCGGACGGTCACGCTTCGCTTCGTGTCGGTGAGAAGGTCTGTATAGCTGACCTTCAGGCCGCCGGTGAGCTTTTTATAGAAGTCCCAGTTTTTACGGACGTCGCTACCGGGTGTCTGCCGCAGCAGCTCGGCGATTGCCTCCTCGACAGCGTGAGAGGGGAGCTGGGGGTGACGAGTGGCGATGGCGGTACGCAGCCGGGGATACAGGATGAGGTCATCCCAGTCCTTGCGGTGACCGCTGCTCGGCTTCAGCTCCTTGCCGGGAAAGTGCTGCCAGCCGAACTCGGCGAGATGATCGAGAGCGAGTGCCTCCCAATCCCGCTCGGAGGACCCGCCGGCGGCCCGCTCCTCGAACTCAGATTCTCCGGCAGTACGTTCTTCCCTCACGACGCAACATCCTCCACGACGCGCACGGCGTCCTTGACGTGGATCCTTCCGGTGACGAGCTGGGGGAGCAGGGTGTTGCGGAGTTCGGCGAGGGTTCGGTTCTCGACGGCTACTTGATCGATGGACGCGTGCAGTGCTTCGAGGGTGGCGGACAGCTGATCTCGAACACCTTCGACAGGAAGCCTAATCGGCCAAGTCGGCATTTCCTTGAGTGGGATCCGGTCGACCGTAGCCCCGTGTACGGTGCGGCGCCTGATTTCCTCTTGGAAGGGTGTGCCGAGGTAAGCGTGGAGGAGTAGCACGCTCGTTACGGTATTGGATTTGCGGCGTAGCAGACCCATTCGCCGTCCGAGGCTCGCTCGTACATTAGGAGGCATGAGCGCGGCTTCACCCAACCGTGTCTCGTACGAGAAAAGGACGTCGCCCTCACTTGGCTGGACTCGCCGAGTCCAACGGGGAAAGTCGTCCTCTGTGAGGTGCGCTGATTCGGCCAGATCGAGGACGCCACCCTTGAGGCTGCTGATGCTGAGGAACCACGGCCCCTCGGTGGTCTTTTGCGGCGTGGCGTGCGGACCATCGAAGACGTCGGCTACGTCGCTGATACGCACAGGCTGGGCGTGCTCTACGACCCCCATGTGTGCCTTGGCAAGCGCGAGTGCGGTCTCGGCGACCCGTTCGTTGACGGCGATTTTGTCGTCGATTGCGCCAAGGACTTCGGAGATGGCTTGTTGTTCGGGCAGAGGGGGGATGCAGACCGTCATTTGGCGCAGATGCGTTGGGCCGAAGTGTTTGATTACGCTCCCCCCTCCCATGGTCTCGATCTGATGCTTGAAGGTCGGCGCTGTCAGTGCGTGCGGAATGAACCGACTCGTGATTGCATCCCCCTTGGGGCGGAATCTAATGATGCCCGTGTAGGCGATTGCTCCCACTCCAGAGGCGTCAACTGTTGCAGTCTCGCCCAGTGATGCTGATGTACTCAGCAAGACATCGCCCTGCTGGAGACGGAAGTGAGCCCATCGTTGCGCGACTTTTGCAGCGTCCAGAAAGTTGCAGCCAGTGAGTAGCGGGGATCCACGCTTGAGACCCGCGAGTCGGATTAGCGGGACGCCTTCATGTTGGAAGTCCCGGGCCATGATTCCGGGTCCCTCCTGGAAGTCCAAAACCTCCGCGAGGGGAACGTTGGGCCAGCTTTTCGACGTTTGCGTCACAGCCTCCCCACCTGCTCCCGCACGGCTGTCTCCAGCCGACCAGCTTCCTCGAAATGCATGAACAGCTCCTTCGTCAGCCGTTCCACTTTCGCCTCTGCTGCCTCCATTGCAGGGTCCTCGGGCACCTCCGCGACCCCTACATACCGCACCGGTGACAGGGTGTAGTCGCCACCCCTTACTTCTGCCAGCGATGCACTCCGGCAGAACCCAGGCACATCGCTATAGGCGCCCGCCCCTTCAACTCCCCTCCATGCGCGGAATGTGGAAGAGACCAGTTCGATGTCTGTCGGCGAGAGTTTCCGTAGCGTTCGGTCGACCATCTTCCCTAGCCGACTCGCGTCGATGAATAGCACTTCATCGGCACGGCCCTTGACCCACTCGCCATGCTGCTGGCCCTTACCTTCCGTTAGGAACCAAAGGCACGCCGGCACCGTCGTTGATCGGAACAACTGCGGCGGCAGCGCCACCATGCATGCGACCAGGTTGTCCTCCACCATCCGCCGCCGGATTTCGCCTTCTCCGCCCGTCTTGCTGTTCATCGAGCCGTTGGATAGGACGATGCCTGCTCGGCCGCCAGGCCGCAGCTTGTTGACCATGAGCTGGATCCACGCGAAGTTTGCGTTTCCCACGGGAGGCACGCCGTATGTCCAGCGGGGGTCCATGCCGAGCCGTTCGCCACCCCAGTTGGAGATGTTGAATGGCGGGTTGGCGAGTACCACGTCGGCCTTCAGCCCGGCGTGCTGATCGTCGTGGAAGGAGTCGGCGGGCTCCTCGCCGAGGTTGGCCTCGATACCGTGGATGGCGAGGTTCATCTTCGCCAGTCGCCACGTCGTGAGGTTGCGCTCCTGACCATACACGGAGACATTGAAGCGGTTGCCCTCGTGTAGTTCGATGAACTTCTCTGTCTGGACGAACATGCCGCCCGAGCCACACGCCGGGTCTAGGACGCGTTCACCCTCCTGAGGCTCCAACATCTCCACGAGCAGCTGCACAATGGACTCGGGCGTGAAGAACTCGCCGCCCTTGCGTCCTTCGGCGAGCGCGAACTGTGCGAGGAAGTACTCATACACCTCGCCCATTAGATCCCTGGCCCCTGTGCGCTTGCCATCCTCATTGACCTGGGCCTGGAATTCGAGACGGTCGAGCAGTTTCACCAGGCCGGCCAGTGTCGTTTCATTGACCCGAGGGCTGTTGTACTCCTGGGGGAGGGTTCCCCTGAGTGCGGGGTTGACCTTCTCGATGGTGTCCATCGCGTCGTTGATGACCTCACCGAGGGACTGCCCCTCCAGAGTTCCCCTGGACCGCTCCATCACCACTTCCCAGCGGGCGGTCGGCGGCACATAGAAGAGCCCAGCGCCCGTGTACTGCCGGCGGTCCTCCACCGTCTGGGCGATCAACTCCTCCGAGGCGGTGCCCTCAAGGCCGAGCGAGGCAAGCATGCTGCCGTCCCTGAGCCCCTCCTCCAGCTGCACCCGCTTCTCGGCCATGGCCACCGAGACATACTTGAGGAAGACGAGCCCGAGCACGAAGTGTTTGTACTCGGCGGCGTCCAGGGTTCCTCGCAGCTGGTCGGCGGACTCCCACAGAATCGCCTTGAGCGGCTTGGGCTTGGTGTCCTTCTTCTTCCGCGGTGGCACTGGCTCTCGCTTCTCTTAATCGTTTCCGCACTTAACGTAATTGGTTCTGCGCGTTGCGTGCGTCTGCCGGCCGAAGGGGCTGCTGCAGAAGCCTACCGACGGGCACCCAGAAGAGTGGCGGGTCGGGGAAGAGTAGATCGTCCGGCACCTCGGCCTGGCTGGTGCCTATCCCTCGCTAGATCCACTTGCCGGGGTGGCCCCTGGCCCTCCGGCGGTTGCGCGCGCTGGACTGTGCGTGAGCGGTGCGTGAGCGGACGGGGTGGCACAGGGTGGATTGGGCGGCACGCGGGCGCCGGGCCGCACGTCGCTGACCTGGGGAAACAGGATGCAGCGACACGGCCCGGCACCAGGCGGGATGATCTTGTGGGGCCTCGTAATGCGTAGGTCTCGGGTTCGAATCCCGAAGGCGGCTCTGTAGAACCCCCAGGACTCACTCGCCGTGACCTGGGGGTTTTGCTGTTTCCGGGGTCGGGTGGCGCCCGCGTGGTCTGGGGCCCGAGACCCCGTGCGTGAGCGGAGGGGCCGTCAGCCTTCTTGGCGGCCTTCTTGGCCTTGCCCTTCCTCTTCCCCTTGGCCTTCGCCTTCTCGGCTTGCCCGGCCTTCTTTGCGGCCTTGCGGGCCTGCCCTTCCTGCTCGGCCTTGCGCTCGTGATGTCGATGTCGGCGGCCAGCATGAGCGCGGCGGTGCCGTGGCGCAGGTCGTGCAGCCGGGATCGGCGGGAGCCCCCGAGGCGGCCAACCAGCCGCTCGGATCGTGGTTATGGGGGGCGGGCGGATGCGAGGGGGCTGGCTGCCGCCCTTCTCCGCTACGGCTTGAGGTCGAGCTTCAGCCCAGGTCAGCGTGCTTTTTCGCGGTGTGGCCCAGCCACGCCCACCGTGTCAGGCCGCCGACGGCGAGGGAGACGACGATCGCGCCCCAGTCGATGACATGGGGGAGGCCGGGGAAGAAGGCGAAGAAGGCGAAGGACGCGGCGGCGCCGATGAGGTAGGCGGTGATGCCGGCGCGACGGCGCTTGGCTTCCCCTGCGGGCTCTTGTGGGGTGGGCTGGGTGGTCATGTGCGGCTCACTTCGTGATGTGGTGGCACTGGCCGGCCCGGCGCACGCCGTTGACGTTGATGTACGCACACGCTTTTCCGTAGCGGGGGAGTTTCTGGGGTGCGTTGTCCCGCATCGGGTTGATCTTGCACTCGGTGTGGGTCTTCCCGCGGGAGGTGCGGTAGGTCTTGTTGTCGGTGCCCGCGTAGGTGAAGTCGATGCGCCAGTTGCAGAAACCGGCGTTCAGGGCTCCGACGAAACCGCAGTCCACGCCGGCGTTCTGGTAGGTGATGTTCTTGCCGTCGCCGCGGATGATGTGGGTGAACATGCAGCCTGTCGGGACTTTCATGGTGACGCCGCCGACTTGGTAGTCGAAGGTGGCCACGGGGGTCGAACCGATGGCGCCGGCGTGTGCTTGTGCCGGGGATAAGAGCATGAGTGCGGTTGCTGCGGCGATGGCTGTGGTGACGCGGAGTGCGAGGTGGCCGGCCATGTTTGGCGCCTTTCCGAAGGAGTGCCCTTGCGGAGAGGGAACTCCTTCGGCGGGTTCTTGGATTCTCCTGTGGCGCGCGATCCACTACGAAGAGTGATCAGCTGATGTGGTGGCTGACTGGGCCGTTCGGGTTGTCCGGCCAGCGTCTGCCAGGTGCACTTGAGGAAACGGGACTGTGCGGCACTGACGGGCGCCACCGGAGATGATCTTGTGGGGCCTCATAATGCGGAGGTCTCGGGGTCGAATCGCGAAAGGACTCGGATGAGCCCCAGGACCCGCTCGCCGTTACCCGGAGTTTTTCATGCCCGGCCAGTCCAGGGCGGCGGGATGATCCTCGCGCCCTCCCTGCCTCGACCTCATGCTCGAGCGGAGCGGCGACCTGAACGGGCCGCCGTACCATCTCTCGCCGCCCAGCCCCTGACCGGCACGGAGAACAGGCCGGGTGCGTCCCTGACGGACGCGTGCTCCTCGCGCCCGCGCACAATGGACCTCGGCGCGCGAATGGATCAAGGAGAAACGCATGTTCGGTCAGGTGGAAACGCAGGACGGCACGGTCACGGACGAGGGCTCCGGCGTCGTCCTCCGCGTGGCGGGCGAGGCGGACCTGGACACGGCCGCGGAGCTGTTCCGCGGGTACCTCGACTTCTACGGGGTGACGGTCGAGGACCCGGGCGCCCCCAGGGAGTTCCTCGCGGAACGCATCGCCAAGGGGGAGTCCCTGGTGCTGCTCGCCGACGCGCCCGGCGTCACCGGCACGGTGGGCTTCGCCCAGGTCTACCGGGCCTTCTCATCCCTCACCCTGCGCACGGCGTGGATCCTCAACGACCTGTACGTGGCCCCGTCCGGCCGCCGTACCGGCGCGGGCCGGGCGCTGCTGCGCGAGGTGCTGCGCCGGGCGCGGGAGGCCGGGGTGGCGGGGGTGCAGCTGGAGACCGCGTACGACAACCGGATCGCGCAGGGGCTGTACGAGTCCGAGGGCTTCGTGCGCGAGGAGTTCCACGTGTACTTCCACGACCTCGGCTGAGGACGCACCGGCCGGGGCGCGGCGGGGCGCTGCGGAGGCGGCCGTCATTTGGCGTCGGCGTAGCACTCCACGACGGCCGTGGTGAAGGGGAAGCGGACCGGGGTGTCCCCGAAGGTGATCCGGCCGGCCCGGTCACCGGCCGTACGGATCGCCTCGGCGACGGCCTCGGCCTCCTCGGCGGGGCAGTGCACGATCACCTCGTCGTGCTGGAAGAACACCAGCTCCGCGCGCATCCCGGCGGTCGCCTGGCGCAGTGCCGCGAGCATCAGCAGGGCCCAGTCGGCGGCGCTGCCCTGGACGACGAAGTTACGGGTGAACCGGCCGCGGGCGCGGGTGTTGGTGGAGGCATAGCCCGGGGTCCAGCCGGTGTCCTCGGAGTCGGCGCGCTCCTGTTCCTGCGGGAGGCCGGCCTCGTCCGCCTCGGCGGCGCCGGCGGGGGGCGGGCAGGTGCGGCCCAGCCAGGTCCGTACGAGGCGCCCTTCCTCGCCCGCGCGGGCCGCGTCGTCGACGTACGCGACGGCGAGGGGGAAGCGGCGGCGCAGGGCGGCCAGGTTCTTCAGGCCGTCACCGGAGGTCTGTCCGTAGACGGCGCCCAGCACGGCGATCTTGGCCTTGTCCCGGTCGCCGGAGAAGCCCTGGCGGGAGATGGCCGTGTAGAGGTCCTCGGGGCGGCCGGCCACCTCCATGAAGGCCGGGTCGCGGGAGATCGCGGCGAGGACTCGGGGTTCCATCTGGTCGGCGTCGGCGACGACGAGCCGCCAGCCGGGGTCCGCGACGACCGCCCGGCGGATCACCTTGGGGATCTGGAGGGCCCCGCCGCCGTTGGTGACCCAGCGGCCGGTGAGGGTGCCGCCGGGGATGAACTCGGGCCGGAAGCGCCCGTCGCGGACCCAGTCCGCGAGCCAGGACCAGCCGTGGGCGGTGTAGATGCGGTACAGCTTCTTGTACTCGAGGAGCGGTGCGACGGCGGGGTGGTCGATCCCCTGGATCGCCCAGCGCCGGGTGGACTTGAGCTTGAACCCGGCCTCGGCGAAGGCCTTGATGACGTCGGCGGGCAGCTCGGGGCGCACGCGCCGGCCGAAGGCGGCGGAGATCCGGTCGGTGAGCTCGGCGAGGCGGCGGGGCTCGCCGCCGCCGGGGTAGCGCTCCCCGAGCAGCTCGGTCAGCAGGGCGCGGTGCACGTCGGCCCGCCAGGGCAGGCCCGCGCGGTGCATCTCGGCGGCGACGAGGAACGCGGCCGACTCGGACGCGATGAGCAGGCGCATCCGGTCGGGGTGGGCGGTGGCGGCCGTCCGGCGGGCCTGGTCGGCGTGGACGGCGAGCAGGGAGTCGAGGGGGAGGGGGGCGGCGGGCTGCGGGTCGAAGTCGAACAGGGAGTCCTGCGCGGCGGCCCGGGCCGGCTCGGCCGCGCGCTGCGGGGGGTCCGGCGGGACGGGGGCGTTGTTGAGCCGGGCCCAGGCCGCCGCCGCCGAGCGGGGCTCGCCGGAGCGGCCTTCGTGGGCGAGGAGCAGCAGCTCGGCGTCCTCGATGTCGTAGCACCGCTCGACGCGGGTGCCGGCGGCGAGCAGGCGGGGGTAGACGGCGGCGGTGGAACGCCAGATCCAGCGGGTGCCGGGGGGTGCGGAGCGGATCGCTTCCGCGGGGGTGGCGGTGGTGGTGGGCCGGGCGCCCGGGTGCAGGGGGGTGGCGTGCCACTGGCCGTCGGCGGCTTCGGCGAGGGCCCAGGGAGTGGTGGGGTGGTCGCTCACGGGTGCGAGTGTCCCACCGGGGTCTGACATCGGGCCCGTGCCCGGTCCGGGCGGGGTACGTGGACCCGTGCGGGGGGCCGTCCCGCCGTGCGGGGCGGTTGTCCGGGGGTACGTGGACCCGCGCGGGAGGCCGTCCCGCCGGGCGGGGCGCAGGCAGGGCGGGATTCGCGGACCCGTGCGGGGGGCCGTCCCGCCGGGCGGGGCGGTTGTCCGGGGGTACGCGGACCCGTGCGGGGGGCCGTCCCGCTGGGCGGGGCGCAGGCAGGGCGGGATTCGCCGACCTGTGCCGGGGACCGTCCCGCCGGGCGGGCGCCGGCCGGGCGGGACGTCGGCCCGGGTCCCGCTCCCCGGGGCTCGGCCCCGGCCGCCGTACGGCGAAGCCCGGGCGGGCGGGTCGGCGGTGCGGGGGCTGCGCCCCGGGCCCCTGCCCGGGCGGGCGGTGTAGCGCTGCGGGCCGGTCCGCGCTCCGACCCGGCCCCGGCCCCCGGCCCCCGGCCCCCGGCCTTCGGCCCTCGGCTCCGCCCCCGCCCCGGCCCCGGCCCTCGGCTCCGCCTCCGCCCGCGGTGTGAGGGGCGTGCGGGGGAGCGTGCAAAGCTGAAGGGGTGAGTCAGTGTGCCGAGATCGTCGACAGGGCCTTCGCGGCCGCCCTCTACGCCCAGGACGATGCCGGGCTCGACACCGGTGCCTCCGTGCTCGCCGCCGACGGCGCGCTGTGGGGCGGGGTCGGGCGGGAGTTGCTCGCGCGCGGGGAGGCGTACGTACGGCAGGCCTGGGAGCGGGGGTGGCGGCCCGCCGACGTGCTGAGGCTGGTGCGGCGGGATCTGGAGGCCGTGCACCTCGGCATCGCCGGTGACGTGATCGCCGCCGAGGCCCGGCGGTACGCGCGGCTCCCGGAGCGGTGGGGCGCGCCGGAGGCGTGGTGGGGGGCCGACGAGGAGTACGCCGACCGGCTCGCGCGCCGTGAGAAGGCGGACCGGTTCACCCTGGCCACCGCCGTCCTGGAGCTGTTCCGGCTGCTGGTCCGGCTGCCGTCCGTCGAGCCGGTGGGGCCGGTCCCGGGGGACCCGGCCGGTGACGCCCTGGAGCACGCGCACATCGAGCCGCGCATGCTGGGCCGGATCCGGGCGCTGCTCGCGAAGGCCGAGGCGACGACCTACCCCGAGGAGGCGGAGGCGCTCAGCGCCAAGGCGCAGGAGCTGATGGCCCGGCACACGGTGGACGAGGCGCTGCTGGCGGTGCGCGGCGGCGCTCCGGCGCAGGTGCCCGGCGCCTGCCGGATCGGCGTCGAGCCCCCGTACGAGGAGGCCAAGGCGGTACTGCTGGACGCGGTGGCCTCCGCCAACCGCTGCCGGGCGGTGTGGAACAGCGGGTTCGGGTTCTCGACCGTCGTGGGGTTCGAGAGCGATCTGGAGGCGGTGGAGCTGCTGTACACCTCGCTGCTCGTGCAGGGCACGGCGGCGATGACCCGGGCCGAGGCCGCCCAGCGGGCGGGCGGACGCAAGCGGACCAAGACCTTCAGGCAGTCCTTCCTGCTCGCCTACGCGAGCCGGCTCGGGCGGCGGCTCGCGGAGACCGCCGAGCACACGGCCACGGAGGCCCCCGACAACCTGCCCGCCCTGGTGGCCCGGGACGTGGCCGTCGGCTCGCGGGCCGACGAGATGTTCCCCCGGACCACGACCACCCGGCTGCGCGGGGCCACCGACCACGCGGGCTGGGAGGACGGTACGGCGGCCGCCGACGCCGCCCACGTGGGCGGGCGGCGCCCCGCGCTGCCCTAGGCACTGCCCTATGGGCATGTCCGGCTTGATCGGAAGAAAAGCTGAAAAAGGTGACGAACGGTTACGCTCGACGCCATGAGCTGGCTCCGCGCGCTGAAGGACACCGCGCGCGCGGGCATGACGGTCGAGCGGGCCCGCCTGGAGCCCCTCGTCGCCGTCCGGGCAGCCGTGGGGCTCGCGGTCGTCATCGGCGCCGCGCTCGCCCTCTTCGGACCGGGTGCGGCGGCCAGTTCCGCGTTCGGGGCCTTCATGGCCGCCATCGCCACCTTCCAGCAGAGCTGGCGCCCGCGCCCCGTGCTCGCCCTCGCCTCCGGGCTGACGCTGGCGGTCTCCACCTTCACCGGGTACCTGGTCGGGTCGGCCGACATCGGGCTGTTCCTGCCGATGCTCGCCGTCTGGGCCTTCGCGGCGGGGCTGTTGTGGGCCGCCGGTCCCACCGCCGGGATCATCGCCTCCGGCAACGTCGCGGTCATGCTGGTCACGGTCACCCTGCCGACCTCCGTCCCGCAGGCCGCCGGGCACGCAGCGATGATCGCCGCCGGAGGGGTGGTGCAGGCGCTGCTCATCGTGCTGTTCCCGGTCCGCCGCTGGGGCGCCCAGCGCGACGCCCTGGCCGACGCCCTCGCCGCCGAGGCCGACTACGCCCGCCGGCTGCGGCACGACCCCGTCAGCTCCTTCGACCCCGCGCCGCTGATGAAGGCCCGGGACGCCGCTGCCGTCACCGTCCGGCAGGCCCGGCGGCGGCCCGCCGAGCTGCACGGGGCCCGGGGGCTGGCGGAGCGGGTACGGCCCGTGCTGGCCTCGCTCGCCGACCCGGCCGTCGGCGCCCCCGCCGAGGGGCCGGCGCGGGAACGGGTGCGGGAGCTGCTGGACGCCGCCGGGGCGGTGCTGGACGCCGCGGCGCACGCCATCCGCCACGGGGACCCCGTACGCCTGCCCGCGCCGGCACTGGCCGTGCTGAAGGCACCCGACCTGCCGGAGGTCTTCACCGGCGCGCCGCTGCGGGCCGCGCGCAGGCTCGCCGCCCTGCTGGACGACGTACTGGAGACGGCCGAGCCGGGTTCCGGGCGCACCGCGGACCCCGCCGAGGCGAGGCTGCGGCCCACCGTGCCCGCCCTGGTGCCGCTGGTGCTGAAGGCCGTACGGGCCGAGCTGCGCCCCGGTTCGCCCGTACTGCGGCACGCCGTGCGGGTGACGGCGGCGGCGTGCGCGGGGTACCTGGTGGGGCAGGTGCTGCCGTTCGGGCACGGCTACTGGGCGCCGATGGCCTCGGTGATGGTGATGCGGCCCGACTTCACCCAGACCTGGTCCCGGGCCGTCGCCCGCTTCGGCGGCACCCTCGCGGGCGTGGGGGTGGCCACCGCGATCGTGCGGCTGGCGCAGCCGGGGATGTACCTGTCGGGGCTGCTGGCGGTGGTCAGCGCGGGCCTGATGTACGTGCTGATGCGCACCGGGTACGCCGTCGCCCAGGTCTTCGTCTCGGCGTACGTGGTGTTCCTCCTCGGGATGGGCGGCGTCCGCTGGGACCAGACGGTGCCCGACCGGATCGCCCTGACCCTGGTCGGCGGGGTCCTCGCGATGCTCGCCTACGCGCTCTACCCGGCCTGGGAGACCCCGCGGCTGCGCACCCGCCTCGCCGACTGGCTCGCCGCCGACGGGCGGTACGCGGCCGCCGTGCTCGGGCAGTACGCCGACCCGGCCGGGGCCCGGCGCGCGGACGTGCGGGAGGCGCTGCTGGCGGCCCGCGACGCCCGGATCGCCTGGCAGGAGGCGCTCGGGCGGGCGGAGGGGGAGCCGGTGCGGCACCGGGGGCTGTCCCGGGCGGCCGCCGAGGGCGCGGGGGGCGCGCTGGCGGCGCTGGGCCGCACCGCCATGCTGCTGGAGGCGCACCTCCCGGACCGGGCCCACCCGCCCGTGCCGGGGGCGGCGGAACTGGAGCGGGTGCTGCGGGAGGCGACCGAGGCCGGCGCGAAGGCGGTGCGGGAGCGGAAGGTCCCCCGGTGGGACGGGGTCCGGGAGCTGCTGGCGGACGGGGAGGCTCCCGGGCCGGGTGTCCTGCGCGGGGCGGCGGAGCAGCTGCTGGACGCGCTGGACGAGGTGTCGGAGGCGCTGCGGCCCTGACGCCCGGCTGCGCCCGCCCCCGAAACGGAGGGCCGGGGTCCTGGACCGCCGTCCGTGGTGATCAACAGTGATGGGTGGAGCACCCCGCGTGCACGTGCATCTGCCCATGCATGCGGTCATGAACACAGCTATGATCCGGTGCAGTTGACATCTGCACTATCGGGGGCTTCCTGTGGACCACGTGTACAACGGGATGGCAGCTGCAGAACTCACTTCCTTGTACGAGCTGACCTGGCAGAAGAGCAGACACAGCAACTCGCAGGGGTCCTGCGTGGAGTTCGCCAGGCTGCCCGGGGGCGACATCGCCATGCGCAACTCGCGCTTTCCCGACGGACCGGCGCTCGTCTACACGCCGGCCGAGATCGAGGCGCTGCTGCTGGGCGTCAAGGACGGCGAGTTCGACCATCTGATCGCCTGAGCCGGCCGCGGGGGCCGACCGAGGGAACGGCGCACCGATCAAGCCATGCACGTGCACCGGCCGGGACCGATCGCCCTAGATCGGTCCCGGCCGGTCGTTCCGACGGGACGGTGCGCGCGGCGGGTGCGGCGACGCCGCGGCGGGTGAACGGCGGCGCACGGCGATGCCGCCTCGGTCGTCGGCGATGCCGCCTCGGCCGCACGGCGAGCCGCCTCAGGTCCCGTCCCGGAGGAGCGCCAGGTCAGTCCTGGAGCATGAACAGCGCCCAGACCACCTTGCCGCTGAGGCGTCCCGCGAGCGGGTGCCAGCCCCAGCTGTCGCTGTAGGCGTCTACCAGGAACAGCCCGCGCCCCGACTCCAGGTCGCAGTTCTCGTCCGTGCGCTCCGGCGCGAAGGAACCGCCCGGCCGGTCCTCGCTGGGGTCCCGCACCGCGCACACCAGCCGCGTGCTCCACCGCATCAGGTGCAGCCGCACCGCCGCCTCCGGCCCGGCGGCCGGCCGTGCCTCGTCCGGCAGGGCGTGGCGCAGGGCGTTGGTGACGAGCTCGGAGACGACCAGGGAGACGTCGTCGAAGCGGTCGTCCAGTTCCCATTGGGACAGGGTCGACCTGGTGAAGGAACGGGCGCCGCGCACCGCTTCGAAGCGGGCGGGCAGAGCGCAGGAGGCGGATCCGGAGACAGCCGTGGGGTCGACCGGGGGCAGCCCCTGCCGTAACGGCTCGAGCACGGTCGATCCATTCGTCCCCATGCGAGGCACTCCCGGGATTCGCGGACGAAGCGGGCGGCTCCGTCCAAAGAGAACTGCGGGGTGGGTCCCGCGCCGGCGCGAAGAGCACGCAGGTGCGCGGCACCATCGTTCCGAATGGCGAAGCCGGATGCAAGGGCAGATGCACGTGCACGCGCCCGACCCGTCCCTTCCCGTGACGGTTCTTGCTCATTTCTTCCTACGCATACTTACGGACTTCTTTTCCGGGACGCCGGATTCCGTTACAGAACGAGTACGGGCCGATGCGTTTTGGTGGCAGACTGCGGCACCGGGGTGCGGGGGCCCCGCCGAGGCACGCGCACACCACGCGCACACCATTGCGATGGGGAGGGCAGTACTAGTGACCGCAGAAGCCAGCGGTTCTGTGGTGCGCCGCATCCTCCTGGGCTCACAGCTCAGGCGACTCCGAGAATCCCGCGGCATCACCCGTGAGGCGGCCGGCTACTCGATCCGCGCATCCGAATCGAAGATCAGCCGCTTGGAGTTGGGAAGGGTGAGCTTCAAGGCCAGGGACGTGGAGGACCTCCTCACGCTCTACGGGGTCACCGACGGCGCCGAGCGGGAGTCCCTGCTCGGTCTGGTCCGCGAGGCCAACGCGGCGGGCTGGTGGCACAGCTACGGCGACGTGCTGCCCGGGTGGTTCCAGACGTACATCGGCCTGGAGGGCGCGGCGTCCCTCATCCGGATCTACGAAGTGCAGTTCGTGCACGGCCTGCTGCAGACCGAGGCGTACGCGCAGGCGGTCGTGCGCCGCGGCATGCCCGGGGCCGGCGCCGCCGAGATCGACCGCCGCGTCGCGCTGCGCCTGGAGCGCCAGAAGGTCCTGGTGTCCGAGAACGCCCCGGTGTTCCACGCGGTCCTCGACGAGGCAGCGCTGCGCCGCCCGTACGGCGACCGGGACGTGATGCGCGGCCAGCTGGAGCACCTCATCGAGATCAGCCAGCGGCCCAACGTACGGCTCCAGGTGATGCCCTTCTCCTTCGGCGGCCACGCGGGCGAGAGCGGCGCCTTCACGCTGCTGCGCTTCCCCGAGTCCGACCTTCAGGACATCGTCTATCTGGAACAGCTGACCAGCGCGCTCTACCTGGACAAAGAAGAGGAAGTGGCGCAGTACGCGCGGGCGATGGAGCGGCTCCAGGCCGACTGCCCGGATCCCGGCCAGACCCGGGACCTCCTGCGCGGACTCCTCCAACTGTCTTGACGCGCACGTACTATGACGTCTGATCAGTGCATGAAGATGACCGATCGGTCTCCGGTGCAGCGCAGGGGTGCGCGCTCGCAGTAAGGGATGGCATGTCCATATTCACCGACCTGGCTCACCAGTACATCGACGGCGAATGGCTGGCCGGCACGGGTTCGTGGGACATCATCGACGTCAACCCGTACAACGGGGAGAAACTCGCGGCCATCACCGTGGCCACCGTCGAGCAGGTCGACCGGGCCTACCGCGCCGCCGAGCGGGCCCAGCGCGACTGGGCGGCCACCGGCCCCCACGCGAGACGCACCGTCCTGGAACGCGCCCTGCGCATCACGGAGGAGCGCCAGAAGGAGATCGTCGAGGCGATGATCGACGAGCTCGGCGGGACCCGTCCCAAGGCCGAGTACGAGGTCCACCTCGCGATGGAGTTCCTGCGCGAGGCGGTCCAGCTGGCCGTCCGCCCCGAGGGCCGCATCCTGCCCTCGCCGGTCGAGGGCAAGGAGAACCGGGTCCAGCGCCTCCCGGTCGGCGTGGTGGCGGTGATCAGCCCCTTCAACTTCCCCTTCCTGGTGACCTTGAAGTCGGTGGCCCCCGCACTGGCGTTGGGCAACGCGGTCGTGATCAAGCCGAACCAGAACGCCCCGGTGACCGGCGGCGGGGTCATCGCCAAGATCTTCGAGGACGCGGGCCTGCCCGCCGGACTGCTGAACGTGCTGGTCACGGACATCGCCGAGATAGGCGACGCGATCCTGACCCACCCCGTCCCCAAGGTCATCTCCTTCGCCGGCTCCGACCGCACCGGCCGGCACGTCGGCTCGGTCGCGGCCCGCCACTTCAAGCGGACCGTCCTCGAACTGAGCGGCAACAGCGCCCTGGTCGTCCTCGACGACGCCGACGTCGACTACGCGGTGGACGCGGCCGTCTTCAGCCGCTTCGTCTTCCAGGGCCAGGTCTGCATGGCGGCCAACCGGATCCTCGTCGACGCGAGCGTGGCGGAGGAGTTCACCGAGAAGTTCACCGCCCGCGTGCGCGCCCTGAAGACCGGCGACCCGCGCGAGGCCGACACCCACATCGGCCCGCTGATCAACTCCTTCCAGGCGGACGCGCTGACCGCGCTCGTGGACCGCGCCCTGGAATCCGGGGCACGGGCGCTCGTACGGGGTTCTACGCGCGGCAACCTGGTCGAGCCCACCGTCCTCGCCGGGCTGCCCGAGGGCTCCCCGCTGCTGGGCCAGGAGATCTTCGGACCGGTCGCGCTGCTGGTGGTCTTCGACGGGGAGGAGGAGGCCGTACGCCTGGCCAACGCCACCCCGTACGGGCTCAGCGGCGCCGTGCACACCCGCGACGTGGAGCGCGGCGTCCGCTTCGCCCGGCGCATCGAGACGGGCATGATCCACGTGAACGACTCCACCATCGGTGACGAGCCGCTGGCCGCCTTCGGCGGCGAGAAGGCCTCCGGTCTGGGGCGGCTGGGGGGCGAGGCCACCGTGGAGGCCTTCACCACCCAGAAGTGGATCTCGGTCCAGCACGGCCGGACGCGGTTCCCGTTCTGACGGCCGCCTCCTGCCTCCCCACACGCCGTGCGGCTTTTCCCGTCCTCCCGCGAGTTGCGGACAGGACCTGACCGCAAGCCTCCGTAGCGTGGTCCTTGTCAGCGGGGGACGGCCCCGCACAGGGGATGAAGAGGTGGTTGGTCATGGCACAGATTTCCGGTGAGGTCTTGGGTGACGAGCGCGGCACCCTGCTGGCCTTCGTCGAGTCCCAGCGGGCCGCGATCCGCGAGGCGGCTGCGGGGCTGACCGAGGAGCAGGCCGCGAGCCGTCCGAGCGCCAGCGAGCTGTCGCTGTCCGGGCTGCTCAAGCACGTCGCCGAGGTGGAGCTGGGCTGGCTGCGTATGGCGCAGCAGCGGCCCAACGAGAGCGCCCGCACCCAGGAGAACTACGCCGAGGCCTTCCGGCTCGTCGGCGACGAGACCATCGCGTCCGTCCAGGCCTTCTGGGACGGGGTGAGCGCGGAACTGGCCGCCTTCGTCGCGGACCTGCCCAGCCTGGACGAGACCTTCCCGCTGCCCCCGGCGCCCTGGTTCCCCGAGAACGCCAAGGTCTCCATGCGCTGGATGCTCCTGCACCTGATCGAGGAGTTCGCCCGGCACGCGGGCCACGCGGACGTCATCCGGGAGTCCCTGGACGGCACCAAGGCGATGGGCTGATCCCCTTTCCGCGGGCCCCTCGGGAAACGGGGCTTGCACCTCACGTGGCGTGAGGAACCACAGTGGGGGGCGTACCCAACAGAGGAGCGGAAAGCGATGGGCTACTCCGTGGGCCAGGTCGCCGGGTTCGCCGCAGTGACGGTGCGCACCCTGCACCACTACGACGAGATCGGGCTGCTGCGCCCGAGCGGGCGCAGCGGCGCGGGACACCGGCGTTACGACGACGCCGACCTGGACCGGCTGCAGCAGATCCTGTTCTACCGGGAGCTCGGCTTTCCGCTCGAAGAGGTCGCGGTCCTGCTGGACGATCCGCGATCGGACCCCAGGGAGCACCTGCGCCGGCAGCACGCCCTCCTGTCCGACCGGATCGCCCGGCTCCAGCAGATGGCCAAGGCCGTTGAGCACGCCATGGAGGCGAAGAAGATGGGCATCAACCTCACGCCCGAGGAGCGGTTCGAGGTCTTCGGGGACGAGGACCCGGAGCAGTACGCCGAGGAGGTGGAGCAGCGCTGGGGCGGCACGGAGGCCTACGCCGAGTCGCAGCGCCGGACCGCCGCCTACACCAAGGACGACTGGAAGCGGATGCAGGACGAGGCGGCCGACTGGGGCGCCCGGTACGCGGCCCTGGTGGCGGCCGGCGAGCCCGCCCAGGGCGGGACGGCCATGGACCTGGCCGAAGAGCACCGCCGGCACATCGGCACGTGGTTCTACGACTGCCCGTACGAGATGCACACCTGCCTGGGTGACATGTACGTCGCGGACGAGCGCTTCAAGGCGTACTACGACGCGATGGGGCCCGGCGTCGCCGAGCACCTGCGGGACGCGATCACGGCGAACGCCGCGCGCCGGGCATAGCGGATCCTCCACGCATACCGCCCCCTCCGGCCTCTGGAACCCGGTGGGGGCGGTGTGCGTTCATAATTGAGACCGCCTGCCTCGTCGCGTCCCCCACCGCAGACGTCCCCCTGATCCAGGAGAGCCCGGAAACGTGGAACCCCTCTACACGCTTGCCCTCGGCCCCGAGTGGCTGTCCCCGGAGTACCTGATCGGGCACTTCGGCCTGATCGGCATCCTGGTCATCGTCTTCGCGGAATCGGGCTTCTTCGCGTTCCTGCCCGGCGACTCCCTGCTGTTCACGGCCGGCCTGTTCGTCGCCAGCGGTGACATCAGCCAGCCCCTGTGGCTGGTCTGCACCATGATCGCGGCCTCGGCGATCCTCGGCGACCAGGTCGGTTACCTGCTCGGCAAGTTCTTCGGCCCCAAGCTGTTCAACCGGCCGAACAGCAAGGTCTTCAAGAAGGAGAACCTGGACGCCGCGCACGACTTCATGGAGAAGCACGGCCCCAAGGCGATCGTGCTGGCCCGTTTCGTGCCGATCATCCGCACGTTCGCGCCGATGGTGGCCGGCGCCAGCGCGATGAAGTACCGCACCTTCCTGACCTTCAACATCGTCGGCGGCATCCTCTGGGGCGCGGGCGTCACCGTCCTCGGCTACCAGCTGGGCCAGTTCGAGGTCATCAAGAAGAACGTCGAGCCGATCTTCATCGGCATCGTGCTGATCTCCGTGATCCCGGTGATCCTGGAGGTGCTGAAGGCGCGCAAGACCAAGAAGGCCGAAGCGGCCGCCCCGGCGCAGCCGGGGTACCCGCCGCAGGAGCAGCCGCCGGCGCCCGGCCAGCGCGGCCGCCACGCCAAGCGCTAGATTCCCCGCGGGGAAGCCTCGTACGCCCCGGAGACGGCCGTCTCCGGGGCGTCGGCGCGTCCGGGGGCGTACGGCCTCAGAAGCCTCGGGTCCGCTTCGCCGCGGCCCGGCGCTTGGCCGCGCTGCGCGCCCCCGGGATCCGCATGAACAGCCGTGAGGTCTCGGAGCCGAGGTTCACCCCGATCGCGATCGCGAGGGCGATGGCGGCGGCGTTGGTGAGGGAGGCGAAGCCCGCGTCGAGCCGGTTCTCGGCGATCGAGAGCAGCCCGTAGTACGTGGCCGAACCGGGCAGCAGCGGCCCGATGGCCGCCGTCACGTACGGCAGGGCGGAGGCGAAGCGGTAGCGCGAGAAGAGCTGCCCGAACAGGCCGACCAGCCCGGCCGCGATGGCCGTGGACGGCACCGGCGGCAGCTCGGCGGCCCGCAGCGCGCCGAAGGTGACCCAGGCGACCCCGCCGTTGAGGGTCACGATCCACACGGTGGAGCGCTCCTGCTGGAGCAGGATCGCGAAGGTGAACACCAGGACCATCGAGGCGAGGATCTGCAGCACCGGGCGGTGCGGGATCTGGAGCACCTCGTCCGGGTTCGGCGAGGCGCCGAACTGGAGGCCCACGTAGATCACCACCAGGACGCCGACGACGATCCCGATGAAGAGGTACATGACCTCCAGCAGGCGGGCGGAGGCGGTGATGTAGTAGCCGGTCAGCCCGTCCTGCACGGCGGCGACCAGGGCCCGTCCCGGCAGCAGCGCGAACAGGCCGCCGGTGATCACGGCGGAGGCGCGTACGTCGAACTCGGCGATCTTCAGGGCCACCCCGATGGCGGCCGGGGGCATCGCGGCGACCACGAACTGGTAGAACTCGGGCAGTCCCCGGCCGGCGAAGTACCAGGCCAGGCGGTCGCCGAGGACGGCGCCGAGGGCGGCGCAGAAGAAGACGGCCACCCCGCCGCCGACCAGCGTGGAGGCGGCCCCGGCGAGCAGTCCCGCGGCGGCGGTGAGCACCCAGGTCGGGTACGGGTGGCGGTTGCGCCGGATCACGGCGAGACGGCGGTAGGCCTCCTCCAGGGAGACCTCCACGTCGGGCGCGCAGATGTCGTCCACCAGCCGGAACACGGCGGCGAGGCGGGTGTAGTCGGTGCCGCGGCGCCGCACGATGCGGTTCGCGGAGACGGGGTCGTCCACCAGGGAGGGCTGGTGGGTGATCGACAGCAGGGTGAAGGTGACGGTGGGCTCGCAGCGGTCGAGCCCGTAGGAGCGGGCCACCGCGAACATCGCGGCCTCCACGTCCTCGGCGCCCTCGCCGCCCGCGAGCAGCAGCTCGCCGATGCGCAGGGTGAGGTCGAGCACGCGGCCCACGGCCGGGCCGGACTCGGTCTGCCGGTGCAGCGGTTCGGGCACCGGCCGGACGTCCACCGGCATGCGCAGCATCGTGCGCATCCGGTCCTGCCAGGGGGAGGCGGCGGGGAAGCCGGGGGCCGGCAGGGGGGTGTAGGCGGGCGGGGACTGGCTGGCGCTGTAGGTGGCCGGGGCGGCGAACGCGGAGCCCTCGGGGCCCGGGGAGAGGGTGGTCGCGCCCTCGGGGAGGGCGAACTCGGAGGTCGGCTGGTCCTCGTCCGGGACCTCCGGCTGCGTCCCGGGCGGGGGAGTGAACGCGCTGTGCGCCTCGTCGGACTTCGGCTTCCGGTCCTCGGGACCGTGCCCTTCGGCCTCCGCCACGCATCCTCCCACCCTTGATCACCTGGCGGTATCAGTATGCGGAATCGTTTCGTCCGTGGCGAAAGGAGTGGCGACCGAGCCCGCGGCACCCCGGCCGCGGCAGCGCGGTTCCCGCGCGGCCGGTCCGCCGACCCTGGAAAACGCCGCTGCGGGGGGGGGGGGGGGGGGGGGGGGGGGGGGGGGGAGGGGGGGAGGGGGGGGGAGGGGGGGGGGGGGGGGGGGGGGGGCGTGGGGGGGGGGGGG
>NZ_JBVHWK010000011.1:153187-180202 GCF_055569445.1 Streptomyces sp. NPDC029122
AACCAGCCCCACACCACCCCCTTATCGCCCTTTTTCCCCCTCCACCCCCCCCCCTCCCCCACAACCCCCTTCTCCTCTCCTCTCCCCCCCGGGGGGGGGGGCCCCCCCCCGCAGCGGTCAGGCGTTACCGAGCGGCGCAGCTCAGTGGTGGCCGCCCTGGGCCTCCAGGCGCTTGTACGAGGCCTCGATCTCGGCCTCGGCCTCGGTGCGGCCGACCCAGTTCGCGCCCTCGACCGACTTGCCCGGCTCCAGGTCCTTGTAGACCTCGAAGAAGTGCTGGATCTCCAGGCGGTCGAACTCGGAGATGTGGTGGATGTCGCGCAGGTGCTCGACACGCGGGTCGGAGGCCGGCACGCACAGCAGCTTGTCGTCGCCGCCCGCCTCGTCCGTCATGCGGAACATGCCGATCGCGCGGCACTTGATCAGGCAGCCCGGGAAGGTCGGCTCGTCAAGGATGACCAGCGCGTCCAGCGGGTCGCCGTCCTCGCCGAGGGTGTTCTCGACGAAGCCGTAGTCCGTGGGGTAGCTGGTCGAGGTGAAGAGGCGACGGTCCAGACGGATCCGGCCGGTCTCGTGGTCCACCTCGTACTTGTTCCGCGAACCCTTGGGGATCTCGATGGTGACGTCGAACTCCACGTCCTGCTCCTCCATGATCAGCTCCGGCCTCGTGCCGAAGCTTGATTGCTTCGAGTGATAGCGCGTCCGGCCCAGCCTCCCCGGCCGGAGGCCGGGGGAGTACCCCCAGCCGGGTGGGGTGCCATGCTCGCGGCAAGACGCAGTGGTTAAGTGTCCCTCACGCATATGTGTGATCGCGAAAGGGGCTGGTTGAGGTGCCATTGGTCAAGACGTGGCAGCTCATCGCGGGGTCGGCCGTCGCCGGCCTCGCCCTCTCGGCGGCGGCGGTGGCCACCGCCGGTCCGTGGGACTCCGGCCAGCGTAAGGCCGAGCGGGCGAGGGCCGCCTCCTGGGACCGTACGGGTGGTGCAGATCACGCCGCCGGAGCCCCGCCGCAGGCCGCGCCCAGCGCCCCCGGAGTGCTGGCCGGGCTCGGCACCCGCACGGCCGCCGACGGCGGGGCGCTCGCCGGGACGCTGGCCCCGCTGCTGGCGGACCCGGCGCTGGGCACCGTACGCGCGGCCTCGGTGGTCGACACCGCGACGGGCCGGGTGCTCTACGAGTCCGGGGCTGGCGAGGCCATGACCCCGGCCTCCACCATCAAGATCGCCACCGCGAGCGCCGCCCTGGCCGCGCTCGGCCCCGAACACCGGATCCGGACCACGGTGGCCCCCGGAGCCGGCCCCGGGGAGATCGTCCTGGTCGGCGGCGGCGACCCCTCCCTCACCGCCAGGAAGAAGAGCCCCGCCGGCTCCGGCGGCAGCCTCGTCGCCCTCGCCGCCGACACCGCCCAGGCCCTCAAGGCCGCCGGCACCGACACCGTGACCCTCGGCTACGACGACTCCCTCTACACCGGCGCCGTCCGCCACCCGATCGGCCGCAACGACAACATCGCCCCCGTCACCGCCCTCACCGCCGACGAGGGCCGCCCCGGCAACACCTCCCAGGCCGGAGCTCCCGGGGCGGACTCCGCCGCCGGGCCCGCCGCACGCACCGACGACCCCTCCGGGGACACCGCCCGCGCCTTCGCCGCCCTGCTGCGCGACCGCGGCATCAAGGTGAACGGCGAACCCGCCGGGGCGAAGGCCCCGGCCGGGGCGCAGCCCCTGGCCACCACCCTCTCCACCCCGCTCGCCGGGCTCGTCGAGCGGATGCTGACCCACAGCGACAACGACATCGCCGAGGCCCTCGCCCGCCAGACCGCCCTCGCCGCCGGCAAGCCCGCCAGCTTCGAGGGCGCCGAGCAGGCCGTTTCCGAGAAGCTGGCCTCCCTCGGCGTCGACCTCACCGGCTCCCGCTTCGCCGACGGCAGCGGCCTCAACCGCGCCGACAAGGTCAGCCCCCGCCTCCTGACGGGACTGCTCGCCAAGGCGGCCGACCCCCGCCACCCGGAGCTGCGGCCGGTCCTGACCGGACTGCCCGTCGCCGGCTTCACCGGGACCCTGCGCGCCCGCAACGCCGGCTCCTCCCCGGCAGCCGGCCTGCTGCGGGCCAAGACCGGCACCCTGACCGGCGTGAACTCCCTCGCCGGGACCGTCGTCGACCCGTCCGGGCGCCTGCTCGCCTTCGCCTTCCTGACCGCGAACGCCCCCGACGGCCCCGCCGCGGAGAAGGGGCTCGACAAACTGGCCGCCGCCGTCGCGGTCACTTCGTAGCGCATCGGGCCGCGGAGGGGGGTCCGCCACGGCGCGGGTCCACGTACGGTTGACGCATGACGAGCATCGGTGGTGCGGAGATGGTCGACTGGAACCTCGCGGTGGCGACCGCGACCCGGATCGTACGGCCGGGTCCGGAGGTCAGCCGTGACGAGGCCCGGGCCGTGGTGGCGGAGCTCCGCCGGCATGCCAGGACCTCCGAGGAGCACGTGCGCGCGTTCACCCGGATGATCCCCGAGGGCTCGCCCCTCCCCGACACCCCCGTCCTCGTCGTCGACCGGGCCGGCTGGGTCAGGGCCAACGTCGCGGGCTTCCGCGAACTGCTCGGCCCGCTCCTCGGCAAGATGCAGGACCGCCGCTCCGCCACCCCCGGCGGCGCCGTCATCGGCGCGGTCGGCGGCAAGGTCACCGGTGTCGAGCTGGGCATGCTGCTCAGCTTCCTGGCCTCCCGCGTGCTCGGCCAGTACGAGACCTTCGCGCCCGTCGGCCCCGACCTGCCGGGCGGCGCCGCCACCGGCGGCCGGCTGCTGCTCGTCGCCCCCAACATCGTCCACGTGGAGCGCGAGCTCGAAGTGGACCCGCACGACTTCCGGCTCTGGGTGTGCCTGCACGAGGAGACGCACCGCACCCAGTTCACGGCGGTGCCCTGGCTGCGCGCCCATCTGGAGGGCGAGATCCAGACCTTCCTCGCCGCCACCGAGATGGAGCCCGGAGCCGTCCTCGAGCGGCTGCGCGAGGCCGTCCAGTCCTTCGCCGGAGCCCGCGCCGAGGGCGAGCGCGGCGACGAGGCCCCCTCCCTGGTGGAACTCGTCCAGACACCCGAGCAGCGCGAGGTGCTCGCCCGGCTCACCGCCGTCATGTCCCTGCTGGAGGGCCACGCCGACTTCGTCATGGACGGGGTCGGACCCGAGGTGGTCCCCTCCGTCGCCGAGATCCGGGAGAAGTTCCAGCAGCGCCGGGCCAGCGGCGCGGGCCGCCTCGACGTCGCCCTGCGCAAGCTGCTCGGCCTCGACGCCAAGCTGCGCCAGTACCGCGACGGCGAGCGCTTCGTACGGGCCGTCGTCGGCCAGGTCGGCATGGACGGCTTCAACCGGGTGTGGACCTCGCCGAACACCCTGCCCACCAAGGCCGAGATCGCCCGGCCCGCGGACTGGGTGGCCCGCGTCCACCGCAAGGGGGGCGCGGGGAGCGGAGAAGGATGAAGCCGGAGGCGTAAACATGTCTCACTGGGGGAAGCAGCATCACCCTTCCGAGGGACCGTGAGGCGTGGAAGGGCGTGCGATGCTCGGGGAACGGCTCGGTTCTGTCACCATCGACGCACTCTGAGTGACATTCCGCATCTTCCCCGCGCAACACCCGAAGCCTCCTCCGAGCATCCGAACTCCACGAAGGGCACCGGACATGGGTCCCCATCCTGCGGTCGCGGCGATACGCCTGGCGGTCCGCCGCGTACTCCACGACGTCCTCACCGGCCTCACCGACAGTCCCTCCCCCCGCGCCACGGCAGGCACCGCGCCGCTGGTCCTCGTCGCCTGCTCCGGCGGCGCGGACTCGATGGCGCTCGCCTCCGCCCTCGCCTTCGAGGCCCCCAAGCTCGGCATCCGGGCCGGCGGCATCACCGTCGACCACGGCCTCCAGGCCGGCTCAGACCTGCGCGCCGCGGAGGTCGTCTCCCGCATGACCGCGCTCCGCCTCGACCCGGTGGAGTCCGTCGCCGTGCGCGTCGGCCGCGAAGGCGGACCCGAGGCCGCCGCCCGCGACGCCCGCTACGCCGCCCTGGACGAGGCCGCGGACCGGCTCGGAGCCTGCGCCGTGCTGCTCGGCCACACCCGCGACGACCAGGCGGAAACCGTCCTGCTGGGCCTCGCCCGCGGCTCCGGCATCCGCTCGCTGTCCGGCATGGCCGAAGTCAGCGGAGGCCCCGGCCGCACCCACCGCTACCGGCGCCCGTTCCTCCAGATCGACCGGCAGACCGCCCGCAAGGCCTGCATGGTCCAGTCGCTGCCCGTCTGGGACGACCCGCACAACCTCGACCCCGCCTACACCCGCTCCCGGCTGCGCCACGAGGGACTGCCCGCCCTCGAGAAGGCGCTCGGCAAGGGAGTCGTGGAAGCGCTCGCCCGCACCGCCCAGCTCTCCCGGGACGACGCCGACGCCCTCGACGCCTGGGCCGCCGACGCCGAGGCGGGGGTGCGCGACGAGGACGGCCGCCTGGAGTGCGCCAAGCTGTACGCGCTGCCCCCGGCCGTCCGCCGCCGGGTGCTGCGCCGCGCCGTGGTCGCGGCGGGCTCCCCCGCCGGCTCGCTCTTCGCCCGGCACATCGAGGAAGTCGACCGCCTCATCACCGGATGGCGGGGCCAGGGCGCCATCAACCTGCCCGGCCGCGTCGAGGCCCAGCGGCAGGGTGGCAGACTTGTCATCCGGCAGGGCTGATTGGTGCTGAAACACGGCTGAGTCCTCCGGGGGCACCCCCCGGAGCCCCGGCCGACAACGAAAGTGATGCGGGTGGACGAGAAGGACATGGGCAACGACCTCCAGTCGGTGCTCATCACCAAGGAAGAGATCGACGCGAAGCTGGCCGAGCTGGCCGCGAAGATCGACGCGGAGTACGCGGGCAAGGACCTGCTCATCGTCGGTGTGCTCAAGGGCGCCGTGATGGTGATGGCGGACCTGGCGCGCGCCTTGTCCACCCCGCTCACCATGGACTGGATGGCGGTGTCCTCGTACGGCGCCGGGACCCAGTCCTCGGGCGTGGTGCGGATCCTGAAGGACCTCGACACCGACATCAAGGACAAGCACGTCCTGATCGTCGAGGACATCATCGACTCGGGCCTGACCCTGTCCTGGCTGCTGTCGAACCTGGGCTCCCGCCAGCCGGCCTCCCTGAAGGTCGTCACGCTGCTGCGCAAGCCCGAGGCCGCGAAGGTCGCCATCGACGTCGAGTGGGTCGGCTTCGACATCCCGAACGAGTTCGTCGTCGGCTACGGCCTCGACTACGCGGAGAAGTACCGCAACCTGCCGTTCGTCGGCACGCTCGCCCCGCACGTCTACGGCGGCTGACCCCGTCCTTCGCGGACGTCGTCACCGGCGGCGCCCCCGGGGAACCCGGGGGCGGCTTCCGACGTTGGAGCTTGGGAAGGCGGGTCTGTCAGCCGTCCCACGAGGCCACGGGTGACAATTCAGGGGTACATTCCGAAGAACAGTCTTTACTCACAGCAGCATTTACCTACGGGCAGGAGGGACGGGGTGCCCGGCACCCCGTATGGATGGACGTGAAGCGATACTTCCGTGGGCCGGTCATGTGGATCGTGCTGGCCGTCCTCGCCGTGGTCGTGTTGATGAACGTCGTCGGCTCCGGCGGCGGCTACAAGTCGGTGGAGACCAGCGAGGTCATCAAGGCGATCAACAGTGGCCAGGTGGACAGCGCCAAGCTGACCACCGGTGACAGCCAGATGATCAAGATCGAGCTGAAGAAGGGCCAGAAGCTCGGCAACAACAGCGGCACCAAGTTCCAGGCCAACTACATCGGGGATCAGGGCGTCCAGCTCGCCCAGAACCTCCAGACCAAGTTCGAAGCCGGTCAGATCCCGGACGGCTACTCCGTCACGCCGGACAAGACCAGCCCGTTCCTGAGCGTGCTGCTCTCGCTCCTGCCCTTCGTCCTCATCGTCGTCGTCTTCCTGTTCCTGATGAACCAGATGCAGGGCGGCGGCTCCCGGGTCATGAACTTCGGCAAGTCCAAGGCGAAGCTCATCACCAAGGACACCCCGAAGACGACGTTCGCCGACGTCGCGGGCTCGGACGAGGCCGTCGAGGAACTCCACGAGATCAAGGAGTTCCTCCAGGAGCCGGCGAAGTTCCAGGCCGTCGGCGCCAAGATCCCCAAGGGTGTGCTGCTCTACGGCCCGCCCGGCACCGGCAAGACCCTGCTCGCGCGTGCCGTCGCGGGCGAGGCCGGCGTTCCCTTCTACTCGATCTCCGGTTCCGACTTCGTCGAGATGTTCGTCGGTGTCGGTGCCTCGCGTGTCCGTGACCTGTTCGAGCAGGCCAAGGCCAACGCGCCGGCGATCGTCTTCGTCGACGAGATCGACGCCGTCGGCCGGCACCGCGGTGCGGGCCTCGGCGGCGGTCACGACGAGCGCGAGCAGACCCTCAACCAGCTGCTGGTCGAGATGGACGGCTTCGACGTGAAGGGCGGCGTCATCCTGATCGCCGCCACGAACCGCCCCGACATCCTCGACCCGGCGCTGCTGCGCCCGGGCCGCTTCGACCGCCAGATCGCGGTCGACCGTCCCGACATGCAGGGCCGTCTGGAGATCCTCAAGGTCCACCAGAAGGGCAAGCCGGTCGCCCCGGACGTCGACCTCTCGGCCGTCGCCCGCCGCACCCCCGGCTTCACGGGTGCCGATCTGTCCAACGTGCTGAACGAGGCGGCCCTGCTGACCGCCCGCTCGGACAAGAAGCTGATCGACAACCACATGCTGGACGAGGCGATCGACCGCGTCGTGGCGGGCCCGCAGAAGCGGACCCGGATCATGTCGGACAGGGAAAAGAAGATCACCGCGTACCACGAGGGCGGACACGCCCTGGTCGCGGCGGCCTCCCCGAACTCCGACCCGGTCCACAAGATCACGATCCTGTCCCGCGGCCGGGCCCTGGGCTACACCATGGTCCTGCCCGACGAGGACAAGTACTCGACCACGCGCAACGAGATGCTCGACCAGCTCGCCTACATGCTGGGCGGGCGCGCGGCGGAGGAACTGGTCTTCCACGACCCGACCACCGGCGCCGCGAACGACATCGAGAAGGCCACGGCGACGGCCCGCGCGATGGTCACCCAGTACGGCATGACCGAGCGCCTCGGCGCCATCAAGTTCGGCGGGGACAACACCGAGCCGTTCCTGGGCCGCGAGATGTCGCACCCGCGGGACTACTCGGAAGAGGTCGCGGCGCTGGTCGACGAAGAGGTCAAGAAGCTCATCGAGACCGCGCACAACGAGGCCTGGGAGATCCTGGTCGAGAACCGGGACGTCCTGGACAACCTCGTCCTCGCGCTCCTGGAGAAGGAGACGCTGGGCAAGGAGGAGATCGCGGAGATCTTCTCCACGATCGTGAAGCGTCCGGCCCGCCCGGCGTGGACCGGTTCCTCCCGCCGTACCCCCTCCACCCGTCCGCCGGTGCTCTCGCCCAAGGAGCTCCAGCTGACGAACGCCGCGAACGGCACCGCGGCGGCCGCGGCCGCCGCCGCGCCGGTCTCGACGGAGAAGGGCATCGAGGTGGCCCCGGAGGACCGCCCCGAAGCCTGACCCACCCGGAATGGAAGCCGCGCCCCCCAGGTTCTAGCCTGGGGGGCGCGGCACATTTGCACGAAGGCCGCGCGTGCGCACAGGAACGAGGATGAGATGACCGACCCAGTGACCCTGACCGGTGGCGAGGGCACGATCGGCGAGTTCGACGAGAAGCGCGCCGAGGCGGCCGTCCGAGAGCTCCTGATCGCGGTCGGCGAGGACCCGGAGCGGGAAGGCCTCCTGGAGACCCCGGCGCGCGTGGCGCGGGCGTACAGGGAGATATTCGCCGGCCTCTACCAGAAGCCCGAAGAGGTCCTGACCACGACGTTCGACCTCGGCCACGACGAGATGGTCCTGGTGAAGGACATCGAGGTCATGAGCTCGTGCGAGCACCACCTGGTCCCCTTCCACGGCGTGGCCCACGTCGGTTACATCCCGTCCACCGACGGCAAGATCACCGGACTGTCCAAGCTGGCCCGCCTCGTGGACGTGTACGCCCGCCGCCCCCAGGTCCAGGAGCGGCTGACCACGCAGATCGCGGACTCCCTGATGGAGATCCTGGACCCGCGCGGCTGCATCGTGGTCATCGAGTGCGAGCACATGTGCATGACCATGCGCGGCGTCCGCAAGCCGGGCGCGAAGACCATCACCTCGGCGGTCCGCGGGCAGCTGCGCGACCCCGCGACCCGCAACGAGGCCATGAGCCTCATCATGGCGCGCTGAACCGGTGGCGGAACCCGCCGTCTGGGAGCCGCTGAGCGAGGACGTACGGCGCACCCTGGAGCTGCTGCTCGACGGCGGATCCGACGTCCACCGGGCCCTGCGGGCGCAGATCCCGTACACCGAGATGCGGGACGGCGGCTGCGCCTGTCCCTGCGTGTACCTGCGGGTGGACACCACGGCGGCGGCGGCCGCGCCGACCGGCCGGCGCTTCGGCCCCGTCGCCGGGGCCTCCCTGCTCGGCCCGGACGGCGGCTACGACGGCGAGGCGACCCTGTTCGCCTTCGAGGGCGCCCTGGCGGACCTCCAGTTCTGCGACTGGGAGGACCGCGGGCCCGGGCCGCGTCCGCTCTGGGAGTGGCTGGGGGACCGTTACGAGTGAGCCCCCGGGTCAGGCGGTGGCCGGGGCCTTGCCCGGGTCGTCGTCCTCGGGGAGCTTCAGGACGTGCTCCAGGAAGAGCGCGGCGGCCACCACGGCGGCTCCGGCGATGACCGAACCCCCCGCGTACCAGGCCTGGTCGCGGCGGGCGGGGACGTCCAGGGCATCGGTCAGCAGGAAGACGCCGACGCCGCCGTACATGCCCGCGACCAGGGCCGCGACCAGGGCGCTCGCCTGGCCGAAGACCACGGCCCGGGCCGCCATCAGCGGCTCCACGCCCTTGGCCCCCGGCCGGCGCTCGCGCTGGGCCTTCAGACGGGCGCGCATCGACAGGGCCGTCGCCAGCAGCACGGCGGCGATCACCGCCAGCACGATCGGCGCGGCCAGCGGGACGCCCGGCAGGGTGCCGTACGCGTTCCACAAGCGGGCGCCCGCCCAGGACAGCACACCGGCGCTCGCGAAGATGCCCGCCAGGACCGCCGGCCTCAGTTGCTTCACTTGCACATCCCCACTCGGTGACTGGTACCGCACAAGCTAACGGCTATTCCGGCAGGCGGAGTTCCAGGTCGCGGCGTGCCGTGACACCGGTGAGCCCGATCGCGGCCAGCAGCTCCGCGACGGGGCCGCGGCCCGGCAGCAGGGCCCCGGCGTCGATGTCGTGCCAGGGGGCCAGCACGAAGGACCTCAGGTGCGCCCGGGGGTGCGGGAGGGTCAGCACGGGGTCGTCGGAGACCACGTCGGCGTACGTGACGATGTCGACGTCGATCGTGCGCGGCCCCCAGCGCTCCTCGCGGACCCGGTCGAAGGCCTCCTCGATGGCGTGGGCCCGCTCCAGCAGCGACGAGGGCGGCAGGGTGGTCTTCAGCGCGACGACGGCGTTCAGGTACGAGGGCTGCGAGCCGGGCTCGACGCCCCACGGCTCCGTCTCGTAGACGGGGGAGACGGCCTTGACCCGCAGCCCCGGGGTGTCCCCGAGGGCGTCGATGGCGCCCTGGAGGGTGTCCAGGCGGTTGCCGAGGTTCGCGCCGAGCGCGACGACGGCCCACTTGGGGTTGGACAGGGTGACGTCCGCCGCGTCGACCGTCTCGACGACGGAGGCGGGTACGGGCTGGACCGTGGGGTCGCTCTGGGCGTTCAGTCCGTTGTTCATGCGCGGCTCCGGGTGATCGTGATGGTCACGTCGTCGAAGGGGACGGTGATCGGCGCGTCCGGCTTGTGCACGACGACCTCCACCTGCGCCACGGCCTCGTGCTTGAGGCACTGCTGGGCGATCCGCTCGGCGAGGGTCTCGATCAGGTCCACGGGCTCGCCCTGGACCACGTCCACGACCTCCTCCGCGACGACCCCGTAGTGCACGGTCTTGGCCAGGTCGTCCCCGGCGGCCGCCGGGCGGGTGTCCAGGTGCAGCACGAGGTCGACGATGAAGGTCTGGCCCTCCTCGCGCTCCCGGGGGAAGACGCCGTGGTGCCCGCGAGCCTTGAGGCCGCGCAGCGCGACACGATCCACGCGAATCACTCCTGCTTTCGTAGGTTCTTCCGGTCCCGGGACTCCCCGGGGCCATGGGCCTACGCCGAGTGCGGTCGGCGTCGTCCACCTTCGAATTTACCTGCGATAAACCCGGGGCCCCGCCCTTGGGGTCAGCCGGAGCCCTCTTCTTCCTCGTCATCGGAGTCCGTGAGCACCGGAGAACCGTGGTGGGACCACAGTCGCCAGCCCTCCGGTGTGCGTCGGAACACATTCGTGGCGACGACCAGCTGGCCCACCAGCGGACCCAGCTCCCCGGCCTCCTCGGCCGGGCCCCCGCTGAGGATGTTCTCGGTACAGGTGACCAGGGCCGTGTCGCCTATGAGGGCCACCTTGGTGTCGGTCAGGAAGAACTGGATGTACTCGGTGTGGGACATGATCAGCGCGTACGAGCGCAGCACCTCGCCCCGCCCCGAGAGCACCGGCCACCCGGGGTGGACGCAGGAGATCTCGTCCTCGAGCCAGAGCGCCGACAGCGTGTCGAAGTCCCCCTGCTCCATGGCCGCGTAGAAGGCGGTGTTGGCCTCTTCCACGGCTTCGATGTCGGTACGGCTCACCGTGCCCCTTCCCTGTACGTCCGGCGGGTGTGCGTCCGGCGGGTCACAGAGCCCCTTCCACGGCACGGGCCACCCGAACCGCGTCGGCGGTCGCCCGTACTTCGTGCACCCGTACGGCCCAGGCGCCCTGGTGCGCGGCGATCGCCGAGACGGCGGCGGTGGCGGCGTCCCGCTCGCGGGCCGGCGGCGGGGCGGCGTCGGGGGCGGCGGCCAGGACCCGGCCGAGGAAGCGCTTGCGGGACGCGGCGACGAGGAGGGGGAAGCCGAGGGCCCGCAGCTCGGGGAGGCGGGCGACCAGGGCCAGGTCGTGCTCGGCGTTCTTGGCGAAGCCCAGGCCCGGGTCGACGATGAGCCGCTCGGGGGCGATGCCGCCGGAGACGACGGCGTCGATGCGGGTGCGGAGCTCGGCGGTGACCTCCGCGAGGACGTCGTCGTAGACGGCGAGGCGGTTCATGCCGTCGCTGAAGCCGCGCCAGTGCATGACGACGAAGGGGACCTCGGCGGCGGCGACGGCGGGAACCATCCCGGGGTCGGCGAGGCCGCCGCTGACGTCGTTGACGAGCGCGGCGCCGGCCGCCACGGCCTGGGCGGCGACGGCCGCGCGCATGGTGTCGACGGAGACGGTGACCCCCTCGGAGGCCAGGCCCCGCACGACGGGGACGACGCGGCGGAGCTCTTCCTCGGCGTCGACGCGGGAGGCGCCGGGGCGGGTGGACTCGCCGCCGACGTCGACGAGGTCGGCGCCCTGGGCGACGAGCTCGAGGCCGCGCTTCACGGCGGCGGTGGTGTCGAACCACCGGCCGCCGTCGGAGAAGGAGTCCGGGGTGACGTTGACGACGCCCATGACCGCGCAGCGGTCCCAGTCGGGCAGCCCTGTGACGTTGCCCCTGGGGGCCGGCCCGAGGTTGCTGTTCATGGGCTCCAGGGTAGAGCCCTTGCCCCGGCCGGGCGGTTGCCCCTTCTCCACGCGCCGCTCGCGCGGCTCGGCCGTGGCCGGCCACGCCTTCTCCACGCGCCGCTCGCGCGGCTCGGCCGTAGCCGGCCTCCCCGGCTTCGCGCCGCTGCGCCGGACTCCGTCCGGCGGAGCCGCGGCGGGGGGTGCGGCCGGGGCCTGTGGTCGCCTGCGGGTGGGAGGGCCGCTGCGCGGAGCGGTCCCCTCCCCGCCCTTCGCCCGTTCCCCCGGGGCTGCGCCCCGGACCCCGTTCCCGGTGGCTGCGCCCCCGGGCCCCTGCTCCGTTCCCCGGGGCTGCGCCCCGGCCCCCGTCTCCTGGGGGCTGCGCCCCCACCCCCGCGCCTCAAACGCCGGCGGGGCTGGAAGGCCCGGACGTCGGCGGGCCCGGAAGGGCGAACGCCGGCGTGGCTCGGGAACGCCGAACGCCGGCGGGGCTGGAATCTCCAGCCCCGCCGGCGTTTGAGGCGCGGGGTCCGGGCAGGGCCCGGGGAACGGTGGAAGGGCGGGGAGGGGACCGCTCCGCGCAGCGGCCACCACCCGCCGGGCGGGCCACCGGCCCGACATGGACCACCCCGGACGGAGTCCGGCGCGGCGGGGCCGAGGGCCACCCCCCCCCGCGCCGGGAGGGGTTACGCCACCTGGATCTCGCGTTCCTGCTGGGACGGGACCTTCGCCGTGTGGATGGTGTGGGCGCAGGTGCGGACCGGCTTGGGACGGCGACGGCTGGCGAACAGGCGCGGCAGCGCCAGCGTCACGAAGCCCTCGGCCTGCATCACGGCGAAGCCGATGCGCGGCAGGTCGCGGTTGTGCCGGAAGACCATGAAGCGCGGCTCCCAGCGGGGGCGGAACTTCTCGTTGAACTTGTACAGCGACTCGATCTGGAACCAGCGCGAGAGGAAGACCAGCAGCCCGCGCCAGGCCCGCAGGACCGGTCCGGCGCCGATCTTCTCACCGCGGGCGAGGGCCGAGCGGAACATCGCGAAGTTCAGGGAGACCTTCTCGATGCCCAGCTCGGGGGCCTGCTGGAGGGAGGCGACGATCAGCAGTTCGTTCATGCCGGGGTCGGCGCCCCGGTCGCGGCGCATCATCTCCAGCGACATGCCGTCCTTGCCCCACGGCACGAAGTGCTGGATGGCCTTGAGGTCGCCGAAGGGGCTGCTGTCGCCCTCCTCCACGCGGTGCGCGGTGGCGATGATGCAGTCACCGTCGCCCGGGTCGCCGACGCGGCCCAGGGCCATGGAGAAGCCGCGCTCGGTGTCGGTGCCGCGCCAGGCCTCGGCGGCGCCGCGTACGGCCGTCAGCTCCTCCTCGGTGAGTTCGCTGACCCGGCGGACCTTGGTGGTGTAGCCGTTGCGCTCGATGCGCTTGACCATCTGGCGGACGTTGCGCATCGGGCGGCCCGACAGGGAGAAGTCTTTGACGTCGACGATGGCCTCGTCACCGAGCTCCAGGGCGTCCAGGCCGGTCTCTCGGGTCCAGACCTCGCCGCCGGTCTCGCTGCAGCCCACGACGGCCGGGGTCCAGGAGTGGGCCTTGGCCTCCTCCATGAACCGCTCGATGGCGCCGGGCCAGGCCTCGACGTCGCCGACCGGGTCGCCGGAGGCGAGCATCACGCCGGAGACCACGCGGTAGGTGACGGCGGCCTTGCCGCTGGGGGAGAAGACGACGGCCTTGTCGCGGCGGAGCGCGAAGTGGCCGAGGGAGTCGCGGCCGCCGTGCTTGGTGAGCAGCTCGCGCAGCTTCGCCTCGTCGTCGGAGGTGAGCCGGGCGGCCGGGTGCTCGGGGCGGAAGGCCAGGTAGATCGTGGTGACGGCGGTCAGCATGCCGAGGGCGCCGAGGGAGTACCCGACGGTCCAGGAGACCCGGCCGGCGTAGTCGACGGGGCCCTCGAAGCCGAAGAGACCGTAGACGACGTGGGTGATCTGCTCGTACAGGCTGGGGCGGCCGACGACCTTGCTCGGGTGCACGTTGACGATGACCAGGCCCAGGCCGATGGAGCCGGCGCTCATCAGGACGAAGTTGGCCAGGGCCTTCCAGCGGCTGCGCGGGTCCGGCAGGGCCTTGAATTCAGCCTGGTGGCGCACCAGCAGCGCGAGGAGGACGGCCGAGATCACCACGCCGATGACGGAGTGGCGGTACGCGAACTGTGCGACGGCGCCGGCGGGCAGCAGGATGACGGCGGCCCGCCAGGCCCGCCGCTTGCGGCGCTTGAGACCGTGCGCGAGGAGCAGGATGAGCACGCCCGCGCTGATGGACAGGGCCGCGGCGAAGGGGCCCAGGGAACCGGGCAGCACCTCGGTGACCGCGTGGATCCGGCTGTGGCGGAATCGCGGGAAGACGCCCGCCGCGATGTCCAGAAGGCCGACGATCATGACGGCCGTACCTACGAGACCGGGCACCGACTCCGGCCGTGGTCCGCGGAAGATTCGCCGGACCGTACTCGGAACCTGTCCCGACTTATCGCCATCTATCCTGCTAGACATCGCTTCCCGTTGCTCCGCGAGAGATCATGTGGCCGAAGGCCGTGACAGCCTCCGGAGTGTGGTGCGTCCATTAGGACGACATCCGCGGGGAGCGGGTTCACTCTTCCGTCGGAAAAATCCAGTCCTGCCATCAGAAAGTCGACTGACTGCTCATGGGTCTCACCAGTAATACGGTTCTGGTCCTGGCCATCATCGCGGGCGTGGCCCTGTTCGCGGTCACGGTCTGGGCCTGGCCGAAGCTCTCGGGGCGCGGCGTGCGCGCGGTTCTCAGCCGGATCGGCCTGCTGCTCGCGACCCAGCTGGCGCTGTTCTCGGCAGTCGGTCTCGCGGCGAACAAGTCGTTCCTCTTCTACGGATCGTGGGCCGACCTGTTCGGCCAGGAGACCGCCGTCGGCAAGGTCGTCGACCACTCGATGAGCAGCAAGGACATCAAGGTCGTCGACAAGCAGAAGCTGGACGTGCCCGGCGGGGGCAAGCCCCAGGTCGGCGGCCAGATCCTGAAGGTCTCCATCACGGGCCAGAAGTCGAAGATAACGAGCCCCGGCTACGTCTGGCTGCCGCCGGAGTACTTCCAGCCGCAGCACAAGGACCAGAACTTCCCGGCGTCGATCGTGCTGACCGGCTACCCGGGCACCGCCGAGAACCTGATCAAAGGGCTGAACTACCCGATGACGGCCTTCAAGCAGGCCAAGGCGGGCAAGATGAAGCCGATGATCCTGGTCATGCTGCGCCCGACCATCGCGCCGCCGCGCGACACGGAGTGCGTGGACATACCCGATGGCCCGCAGACCGAGACGTTCTTCGCGCAGGACCTGCCGCAGGCCATCCAGTCCACCTTCCGGGTGGGCAAGAAGCCGGAGAACATGGGCTTCATCGGGAACTCCACGGGTGGCTACTGCGCCCTGAAGATCGCCGCGCACCACCCGCAGACCTTCGGCGCGGGCGTGGGCCTGTCCGCTTACTACAAGGCGGCGGACGATGCGACGACCGGTGACCTGTTCCACGGCGACGACAAGCTGAAGGCCCGCGCGGACGTCCTCCAGAGCCTCCAGGCCAAGAAGCCGACCGGTACGTCCTTCCTGGTCACGACCAGCGAGAAGGGCGAGGACAACCTGAACGACACCAAGAAGTTCATCAAGCTGGTCAAGGGCCCGGACCGGGTCTCGTCGATCATCCTCGAGAGCGGCGGCCACAACTTCAACACCTGGCGCCGTGAGATCCCGCCGATGCTGGTGTGGCTGAGCGGCCGGATCCAGGCCTGAGCCGCACGCGGTGATCAGGACGTACGTGAAGGGCCCGGCTCCGGCCGGGCCCTTCGCGCGTCCGCGGGGCTCCGGGTCGCGGTGCGCGGGCGTCAGGCGTCCTGGTGGCCGGCCCGGCGCAGCGCCCGGTGGACGCCGGCGGGGGTCAGTACGCCGGCCGGCGCGCCGGAGTCCGGGTCCGTGACGCCGATCCGGCCGGAGTCCTCCTGGAGCAGGGCGGCGAGGGCCTCGCGCAGCGACGCCCCCAGGGGCACCGAGGTGGTGGGGGCCGGACCCTCGGCGGCCGTCACGTCTGCCGCTGTGACCGGGGTGACGGCGAGCCGCTTGAGCCCCCGGTCGGCGCCGACGAACGAGGCGACGTACGCGCTGGCCGGCGCGGCGAGCACGGCGGCCGGGCGGGCGAGCTGCTCGATGGTGCCCTCCCCGTAGACCGCGATCCGGTCGCCGAGCCGGACGGCCTCCTCCAGGTCGTGCGTGACGAGCAGGATCGTCTTGCGGACGGTCCGCTGGAGGGCCAGGAACTCGTTCTGCAGCCGTTCGCGCACCACCGGGTCCACCGCGCCGAACGGCTCGTCCATCAGCAGGACAGGCGGGTCCGCCGCGAGGGCGCGGGCCACGCCGACGCGCTGGCGCTGCCCGCCCGACAGCTGCTGCGGGTACCGGCCCCCGTACACGGCCGGATCCAGCCCCACGAGTTCGAGCAGTTCGGCCGCGCGGGCGCGGGCCTTCGCCTTCGGGGTGCCGATCAGCTGCGGCACGGTCGCCGTGTTCTCCAGCACCGTCCTGTGCGGGAACAGCCCGACCTGCTGGATGACGTAGCCGATGCGGCGGCGCAGCTCGACCGGGTCGGCGGCCGCGATGTCCTCGCCGTTCAGCAGGATCCGTCCCGAGGTCGGCTCGATCAGCCGGTTGACCATCTTCATCGTGGTCGTCTTGCCGCAGCCGGACGGGCCCACCAGCGTCACCAGCTCGCCCTCCGCGACCTCGAAGGACAGGTCCTCCACGGCCGTCGTGCCGTCGGGGTACCGCTTGGTCACTCGCTCGAATCGGATCACCCCGCCATCCTCCCCCAGCGGTCCGCCCGGATGGGCGAAGGGTTCGTCAGGGGAGTGTTGCGACTGTGCGAATGATTCCGGCCATCACGGGCACCGGGGGTTATGGTCGCTCGAGGGCCGGTCTCCGGCACACGCGTGCGAGGGGAAGGGGGGTGGGCGGCATGGCCGGACAGGGCTGCCTGGTGGCGAACGACTGGTTCTGCTGGGAGTACGTCAGCTCCCGCTCGACGGAACTCGCCGACGCTACGGCCGAGCACGTCTGGATCACCGCGGTGTCGGTGCTCATCGGCGTCGCCGTGGCCGTGCCGCTCGCGCTGCTGGCCCGCCGCGGCCGCCGCTGGGCGGCCCCCGTGCTGGGCCTGACGACCCTGCTGTACACGATTCCCTCGCTCGCCATGTTCTCGCTGCTGCTGCCCTTCTTCGGGCTGTCGGCGGCGCTCGTGGTGACGGGCCTGGTCCTGTACTCGCTGACGATCCTGGTCCGCAACGTCCTGGCCGGCCTGGAGGCCGTCCCCGAGGACGTACGCGAAGCCGCGCGCGGCATGGGCTACGGCCCGGCCCGGCTGCTGTGGCAGGTCGAACTCCCGCTGGCGCTGCCGGCACTGCTCGCCGGGGTCCGGATCGCCACCGTGTCGACCGTGGCGCTGACCACCGTCGGCTCCATCGTCGGCAAGGGCGGTCTGGGCAACCTGATCGCTCCCGCCGTGAACAGCTCCTTCAAGGCCCAGGTGCTCACCGCCTCGGTGCTGTGCGTGCTGCTCGCGCTCGCCGCCGACCTGCTGCTGCTCGGCGTGCAGCGGCTGCTGACCCCGTGGACGCGCCCCGGCCGTTCCGCGAAGGCCGAGGGGGCGTGAGGGCATGGGCGTGATGGCGCGGGCCTGGGACTGGCTGGCCGACGGGGCCAACTGGTCCGGCGAGTCCGGGGTGTGGCACCGGCTCGGGGAGCACGTCTACGTCAGCGGGATCGCCCTGGCCATCGCCTGTGCGGTGGCCCTGCCGGTCGGGCTGTGGCTCGGCCACCTCGGCAAGGGCGGCACGCTCGCGGTGAACGTCTCCAACGCCGGGCGCGCCGTACCGGTGTTCGCGGTGCTGGCCCTGTTCATGGTCTCGCCGCTGCGCAGCGCGGGCTACGTCCCGACCATCGCCGCGCTCGTGCTGTTCGCGGTTCCGCCGCTGCTGACCAACGCGTACGTCGGCATGCGCGAGGTGGACCGCGCGGTGGTCGAGGCGGCCCGGGGCATGGGCATGTCCGGCCGCCAGCTCTTCCTGCGGGTGGAACTGCCGCTCGCGCGGCCGCTGGTGATGACCGGGCTGCGCTCCGGTGCCGTGCAGGTCATCGCCACCGCCACGATCGCGGCGATGGTCGGCCAGGGCGGCCTGGGCCGGATCATCACCGCCGGCTTCAACACGTACGACACCCCGCAGGTGGTGGCGGGCGCCGTGCTGGTGGCCCTGCTGGCCCTGGTGGTGGAGGGCGTCCTGGTGGCGGCGGACCGGCTGCTGCCGCGGGTCCCGTCGCGCTGAGGCGCGGCCGCCGTGCCGCGGCCCTCCCCGGCCCGCGGCCCTTCCCCTGATTCCTAAGGAGCATGATGAGCAAGTCCACGCGCATCCTCGGCGCGACCCTGGGCGCGGTGGCCCTGACCGTTTCGCTCGCCGCGTGCGGGGGCGAGAGCCTCGAGACGTCCAGGGACGGCGGCTCCTCCGCGGCGCCGGCCGGGGGCGGCAAGGGCAGGCTGGTGGTGGGAGCGGCGGGCTTCACCGAGTCCAACGTGCTGGCCGAGCTGTACGCGCAGCTCCTGAGGGGCGCCGGCTACGACACCTCCATCACCACCGTCAACAACCGGGAGCTGTACGAGCCGTCGCTGGAGAAGGGCGAGATCGACGTCGTCCCGGAGTACGCGGCCACGCTCGCGGAGTTCCTGAACGCCAAGGTGAACGGCCCGAACGCGGCCAAGGAGAAGCCGGTCGCCTCCAGTGACGCGGCGGCGACGGTCGCGGCACTGGAGAAGCTGGCGCAGCCGCTCGGGCTGAAGGCGCTGCCGGCGGGCGCGGCGGTCGACCAGAACGCCTTCGCGGTGAGCCGGGAATTCGCGCGGAAGAACAACCTCAAGTCCCTTTCCGATCTTGGAAAGTCGGGGCTGAAGGTGAAGATCGCGGCGGGTGACGAATGCGCCGTCCGTCCCTTCTGCGCACCGGGGTTGGAGAAGACGTACGGAATCCAGGTCGCCGGCATCGACCCCAAGGGAGTCGGCACCCCGCAGGCGAAGCAGGCCGTCAAGGACGGGGTGGACCAGCTGGTGCTGACCACCACCACCGACGCCACCCTCGACGGCTACGGCCTGGTCCTGCTGGAGGACGACAGGAAGCTCCAGAACGCCGACAACGTGCTGCCGGTCGTCAACGCCAAGGACGCCGGAGCCCCTGAGGTCGCGGCCGCCCTCGACGGGCTGACCAAGGTGCTGACGACCGCCGACCTCGTCGAGCTGAACCGCAAGGTGGACGCGGAACGCGCGAAGCCGGCGGACGTCGCGAAGTCCTATCTCGACTCCAAGGGCCTTCTGCGGAAGCAGTAGTTCCGTGTTTGTTCGCCAATTGTGGGGTAACTGCCCGGGAACGGATTGCCGGGCGGGTACCCCACGCGCCGCCCACGCCCTGTAAATTTCAGGCCATGCCCCGTGGACGCCACCGCAATCCCGAGCCCCTGCACCGACTTCTCACGCCGACGGCCGTCGCCGGGGTTTCCGTGGCCGGCGCCGGCGCGGCGTGGCTCCTGGCGGAACCCCTCGCGCTGCGCCTGCTCGTGGCCCTCACGGCCGCCGCGGGCGTCGGCGGTGCCGTCCTCATGCGCTCCTGGGACCGGGCGGCCGGCCGCCGGGTGGCGGAGCTGGCCCGCGAGCGGGTCAAGGACGAGTGGAAGACCGACGAGCGGATAGCCGCGCTCGAGTCCGACCTCGAGGAAGCGCGCCTGCTGCGCGCCCGCCTCGACGCCAAGCTGCGCGCCAAGCGCGTCGAACTGGCGGGCCTGCGCGGGGAGCACGCCGCGCTGCTGCGCCGGTACGCGACCGCCGAGACCGAGCGCGCCAGCGCCCTGGAGAAGCGCCGGCTGCTGGCCATCGAGGCCGCCTCGGCCCCGACGGGCCCCAAGGAGCTTCCGGCGGTCTCCGCGGAGCGCACCGGCGCCGGCGCGCCCACCCCGGTCGGCTACGCCCGGGCCCACGCCGCGATGTCGGCCCTGGCGCGCAAGGCGCAGGAACGGTCCGCCGCCGCCTCCGCAGGCCCCGCGGCCGCCCCCGCCACGGCGGTCGCGCACACCCGGCCGGTCGCGCCCGCCCCGGCGGCGGCCGTCCCGGCCCGCCGGCCGGCCGCGCCCGTGGCTCCGTACGCGGCCCAGCGCCGCACCGCCTCCCGCGTCGAGGGCGGCTTCGACTTCTTCGGCACCAAGAACGCCGCGCAGGCGCGCGCCGTGATCGAGTCCGTGCAGAACGAGGACCTGGCCGACGTGGTCGGCGCCGAGGCCCTCGCCGTCCACAAGGCGGAGACCGCGGGCGGCGAGGCGGAGCCGGAGTTCAAGGCGGCCACCCCCGAACAGGAGGCGGTGGGTCAGGTCATCGACCTGACGGCGCACGACGAGACCGAGCCCATCGACGTGGTCCGGCTCCGCACCGCGATCTCGTAGGCCCTGACCGTTCGGAACTGGCCGTTCGGCCGGACACCCGCTGTGGGTGCCCGGCCGAACGGATTTTCCACAGCCTGTGCGCAACCCCGCGGGTCCGCTTCGGGCCCGGCGGGCTCAGGGGAAGACGAGCACCAGCCCCACCGCGACCAGCTCCAGCACCAGTTGCGCGCCCAGCGGCCAGCCGCGCAGCCGCTCCGGCGCGGCCAGGGCCAGCACCATCGCCACCGCCGCAGCACCGCACAGCACCAGGAAGAAGACCCCGGGGAAGGGCGCGCAGCCGCCGTACATCAGGCAGCGGCCACCCGTCTCGGTGGACAGGACCAGGATCTTCGCCACCACCAGCGCGGGCACGAACAACGCGGCGGCGATCACCGCGCGCACGCGCATCCGCCTCGTCCCGGCGGACGGGGGCGCGGCGACGGTCGGGGGCTGAGGGTTCCAGGTCATGCGGCCATCCTGGCGCGGCGGGCCGGCCGCGGGGATCCGTACGCGTACTCAGTCTCCCCGGCCCCGTACCCAGTACCCGGTACGGCGGTGCCCGGGTGACTCAGAACAGCGGCAGCTGGCCCGGATGCGGCCCGAGGACGAAGCCGTCCAGGGTCGGGGCGGAGGCGCCGAGCACCACGCGGGCCCGGGAACCGGGGCAGGACACCAGGTCGCCCCGGCCGCGCCCGGCCGGAGGGTCGTGGCGGGCGATCCGGCCGGCCGTCACCGCGCAGTCGCGGCCGCAGGCGGGGCAGGCCCGTCGGGGGGAGTGGGACATGCCCCCAGTCTGCCCTGCCGCACCGACACCGAAGCCGTCAGGAGGCCGCCGGGGCCTGCGCCGCCGCCCCGGACGCCAGCCACGCCCGGTGCGCCTCGTCGACCCGGGCCCACAGGGCGTCCCGGTCGGCGGCCGTCAGGTCGTCGAGGCTCCGCCGGAAGGTGCCCGCCACGGTCTCGAAGAACTCCCGCTGCCCGGCCACTTCACGCCGGCCGGTCTCCTTCCCGGCGGAGATCCGGGTCAGGACGCGGCCGCGCATGACGTCGATGCCGTCGGCGCCGCGCCGGAGCAGCGCGAGGGTCCGTACGAAGGGGGATTCCGGGGAGGTCGCCAGCCAGGTGTGCGTCTCCTCGAAGTCGGCCGTCGTGGCGGGCGCGTCGCGGAAGTTCACCCGCGGCGTGCTGCTGGCGGGGGACAGGAAGCTCCAGCCCGGGCCCTCGCCCGCCAGGGGCTCCAGCCGCTCCAGCGCGTAGCGGAAGCCGCCCTGCTCGTACGAGCCCTCGCGCAGCGGCAGCGGCTCGTACGGGCCGTCCCCGAGCCCGGCGTCCACCCAGTACGCCTCCCCGTCCACGCGGACCGTCATGGTCAGGTGCTGCCCGTCGACCACGCGCGAGGCGGCATCGTCCTCGACACCGCCGAGGTGGCGGGTCACGTCGTACCCCAGGTGTTCCAGGAGCGCGGCGAAGGCGCCGTTGAGGTGGAAGCAGTAACCGCCGAAACCCGCCCCCAGCCGCCGCACCGACAGCGCCGGGTCGATACCCGGCGGCCGGCCCGCGTGGATGTCGAGGTTGTCGTAGGCGATGTGCTCCAGGTGGGCGCGCTGGAGCGCGAACAGCCTTCCCGCCGAGGGGGCGCCGGGAGCGGTGATGCCGATCCTGCGCAGGTAGTCCGTGTACGTACCGGTGGTCATGGGGGCACCCTAGGACGCCCCACCGACACCGCCCCGGCCGCCCTCCGCCGGACTGTCAGGTCGCGCGAGGGGCGGAAGCCGGGGGTCCCGGCTACTTGTCGATGTCGCCGACCACGAAGAAGAGCGAGCCCAGGATCGACACCATGTCCGCGACCAGCTGCCCCGGCAGCAGCACCGCCAGCGCCTGGATGTTGTTGAAGGAGGCGCTGCGCAGCTTCAGCCGGTACGGGGTCTTCTCGCCCTTCGAGACCAGGTAGTAGCCGTTGATGCCGAGCGGGTTCTCCGTCCAGGCGTACGTGCTGCCCTCGGGCGCCTTCAGCACCTTCGGCAGCCGCTGGTTGACCGGCCCGGGCGGCAGCTCGGCCATCCGGTCCAGGCAGGCCACGGCCAGGTCGAGGGCGTTGTGCGTCTGGTCGAGCAGCACCTCGAAGCGGGCCAGGCAGTCGCCCTCGGTGCGGGTGACGACCTTCAGTACGTCGGCCAGCTCGCCGTACGCCAGGTACGGCTCGTCGCGGCGCAGGTCGAAGTCCACGCCGGAGGCGCGGGCGATCGGGCCGGAGACCCCGTACGCGTGCACCGCCTCGGGGGACAGCACGCCGACGCCGCGGGTGCGGGCGCGGAAGATCTCGTTGCCGTGGACCAGCTTGTCGTAGACGTCCATGCGGGTGCGGACGTCGGCGATGGCGGCGCGGGCCCGGCCGAGCCAGCCGGCGGGGAGGTCCTCCTTGAGGCCGCCGACGCGGTTGAACATGTAGTGCATGCGGCCGCCGGAGATCTCCTCCATGACGGCCTGGAGCTCCTCGCGCTCGCGGAACGCGTGGAAGATCGGGGTGATTCCGCCCAGTTCGAGGGGATACGACCCGAGGAACATCAGGTGGTTCAGGACCCGGTTCAGCTCGGCGAGGAGCGTACGCATCCACACCGCGCGCTCGGGGACCTCCATGCCGAGCATCCGCTCGACGGCCATGACCACGCCGAGCTCGTTGGAGAACGCGGACAGCCAGTCGTGGCGGTTCGCGAGCATCACGATCTGCCGGTAGTCGCGCGCCTCGAAGAGCTTCTCGGCACCCCGGTGCATGTAGCCGACCACCGGCTCGGCGCTGGCGATGCGCTCGCCGTCCAGGACGAGCCGCAGGCGCAGCACGCCGTGGGTGGAAGGGTGCTGGGGTCCGATGTTGAGCACCATGTCGGTGCTCTCCGCCGCACCGCCGATGCCGACCGTGGTCTCCGTCATGGGCGCATTGTCTCAGTCCTAGGGTGGGCACATGGATACGGGGACGCAGGGTGAGACGGGCCGTCCGCGGTGGGTGGGCCTGCCGGGCGGACTGCGCCGGATCAGGCGGCTGCTGCTGGTGATCTGGACGGTGCCGCTCGCGGTGGCCACGGGCGTGTCGCTGGGCCTGGCGTTCGGGCCGGGGTGGGCGGCCTGCGGGGCGTTCTGGCTCGCGGTCCTGGGCTGGGGGTGGGTGCTGGTGGGGCGGAACTGGCGGTCCTGGCGGTACGCGGAGCGGGCGGACGACCTGCTGATCAGCCGGGGGGTGCTGTGGCGGGAGGAGACGGTGGTCCCGTACGGGCGGATGCAGCTGGTGGAGGTGGCCTCGGGCCCGCTGGAGCGCCGCTTCGGCCTGGCCTCGGTCCAGCTCCACACGGCGGCCGCCGCGACGGACGCCAAGATCCCGGGCCTGGCCCCCGCCGAGGCGGAACGCCTCCGCGACCGCCTGACGGCGCTCGGCGAAGCAAGGTCGGCGGGGCTGTGACCGGCCCCTCCGCGGGAACCCCGGACCGGGACGCCCCGCCGCCGGCGGCCCCCGGCACCCCCGCCCCGCAGGGCAGCGGCGAGCGGCGGCTGCACGTACTGACGCCGCTGCGCCGAGCATGGGTGCCGATCGCCGCCACCGCCGGTGTCCTCGTCCAGCAGGGCGACCGCGTCCAGGAGTGGATCACCGGCCTCACCCCCGCCGTGCGGCTGCTCGTGGTGACCGGGCTGGTCCTCGTCTTCGGCACGTACGGCTTCCTCAGCTGGTGGTTCACCCACTACGCCGTCACCGACACCGAGCTCCGCATCCGCACCGGCCTGCTCTTCCGCCGCACCGCCCACATCCGCCTGGACCGCCTCCAGGCGGTGGACGTCACCCGCCCGATGCTGGCCCGGCTGGCCGGGGTCGCCAAGCTCCGCCTCGACGTCGTCGGCACCGAGGAGAAGGACGAGCTCGCCTTCCTCGACGAACGCGACGCCGTCGCCCTGCGCGCCGAGCTGCTGGCGCGGGCGGCGGGCTTCGCGCCCGCCGAAGCCGTCGCCGTCGGCCAGGCCCCCGCGCGCGAGCTGCTGCGCGTGTCCGTACGGGACCTGGTGGTCTCCCTGCTGCTCAGCCTCGACGTGTGGGCGGCGCTCGCCGCCGGGCTCCTCGCCCCGCTGGCCGTGTGGCGGCTCAGCGACAGCGCCTGGGCGGCGGTGGTCATCCTGGTACCGCTGCTCGGCGCGGTGTGGACCGGCAGCCTCGGCCGCTTCCTCACCGGCTACGGCTGGACCGTCGCCGAGTCCCCCGACGGGCTGCGCCTGGACCACGGGCTGCTGGACCGCGCCCACGAGACCGTCCCGCCGGGGCGCGTGCAGACCGTACGGATCGTGGAGCCGCTGCTGTGGCGGCGGCTCGGCTGGGTCCGGGTGGAGCTGGCCGTGGCGGGCTCCGGGAACGGGGTACTGGTGCCGGTGGCCACCCGCGCCGCCGCCCACGCCCTCATCGCCCGCGTGCTGCCGGGAGCGGACCCGGCGGGCCTGGAGTTCACCCCGTCCCCGCGCACCGGCTCGCGGTGGGTGGTGCCGGTGTGGTGGAAGGGGTACGGCCTGGCCGTCTCGGAGGAGGTCTTCGCGGCCCGGCGCGGGCGCCTGTGCCGGCGTACGGAGATCGTTCCGCATGCGAAGGTGCAGAGCGTGCGCCGCTCCCAGGGCCCCTGGGAGCGCGCCCGGGGGCTGGCCGACCTGCACGTGGACACCGGTGCGAACCAGACCGTCACCGCCCGGCTGCGCGCCGCCGCCGACGCCCGCGACCTGCTGCACGACCAGGCGGTCCGCTCCCGCACCTCCCGCGCGGCGGCCCGCCCCGACCGATGGATGACCTGACATGGCGACGGCCTACGAGCGGCTGCTGGGCACCGATTTCGACGGCGCCCCCGCCGACGACCCCTACGACGTGATCTACGGCGGCTTCGACGAGCCCGCCCACCGCGACCGTGTCCCCGGCCTCACCGCCCTGGCCGCCGATCCCGGCGCGACCGACGGCGAACGCCTCATGGCCCTCGTCGCCCTGGTCCACTGGGCGGAGCCCGCCGGGTACGAGGCCGTCGTCCGGGCCGCCACGACCGACCCCCGCGCCGCCTTCTGGTACGGCTGGTCCATCGACCGCTGGTTCTCGGCGGACCGCAGCTACGGCCTCTTCTGCGAAGGCGCCGCCGACAGCCGCGAGTTGGCCGGGGAGAAGGGCACCTCGGCACTGCGCACCGAGACCCTCCGCGCCCTGGTCGGGCTCGCCGACCGGGAGGGCTTCGACGACCGGCTGGGCGACTGCCTCGACGCGCGGGACGTACGGGACTGCCTGCCCGCGATCCGTACCGCCGTCGAGCGGGGCCTGGCCCGGATGCGGGCCGGCGAGCGCTTCCACTTCGACGTGGAGACCCAACTCGTCGGCCTCGCGGGCGCGGTGACCCTCGTGGACGAGGCGCCCGCCGTGGAGCTGCTGCGGCGGCTCCTCGGCGACGCACCTTCCAAGCGTGCCCTCCGGCACGCCGCCGGCCCCGTCTCCCGCTGCCAGGGTCCGGCCGGCCGGGCCCTGGCGGCCTGGCTGTGGGACGCGGGGGACGACTACGTACGGGAGGTCCTGGGAGAACGGCGACCGGATGGCGGCGATTTTCAGCCAGACGTCAAGGCCGGATGAAACCGTGTTTGTGTTCGCAACGTCCCTTCGGTAGACAGGTAGGCAGGCAAGTGACGGCACAACACGTCAGGGGTGGGTGAATGAAGTTCGACATGGGCAGCACGACGCTGTCCGAGCTGGGCAAGGCCACGACCGGTTCCAGCTCCGACCTCGGCACGCTGATCAAGCTGCTGATCGCGGCGGCGGACCCGCTGGAGGGCAAGTTCAACGGCGTCGGCCGGACCGCGTTCGACTCGTTCAAGCGGCGCTCCGACGCGATCACCGCCGAGCTCAACGGATCCCTGCGGGCCATCCTCGGCGGTCAGGCCGGGATGGACACCTCGTTCACCACCGGTGACCAGGAGCAGGGCGACAACGCCCACCAGAACATGGGCTCCGCCAACTTCGACGCCGCGCGCTTCGGCGCGCGCTGACACCGGGGGACTGTGAGACATGGCTAACCAGGACCGCACCTCGTACGACATCGCCGCCTCCGTGGAGGTCCAGGGCGGACTCGGCGGGATCATCGGCCAGCTGGAGCGCGTGCTCGGCGACCGTGACGCCGCGGTGAAGGCGGCGATGGCCGAGTTCACGGCCGACGGCGTCTCGGACGAGTACCACGGCAAGGAAGTCCGCTGGAACAAGGCGGCGAACGAGGTGCGCGACATCATCCGCCTCGTCCGCACCACGCTGGAGCAGAACGACGCGACCGCGCAGGCCACGCTGGCGAGGGCCAAGGCGGCGGTCGACAACATCGGCTGACGCCGGCCGGGCCGGACACGAGGGACACGGGGGTAGGGCATGAACTGGGACATCAAGCCGTCGGGCGTGCAGGGGGTCGTCAACAAGACGATCACCGCCGCCGAGGGCTTCCAGAAGGCCGGCAAGTCGCTCCAGACGGAGCTGCCGGAGGCGGCGAAGCACGCGGGCACGGTCACGCCGGGCGGCGGCACCGGCGGCGAGGGCGGCGGCATGGGCCCGATCGCCGGCGCGCTGGGTGAGCTCATGAAATCCCACGAGTACCGCCTCTCGTACATCGGAGCCCGGACGGAGGCCTCGATCAACGGTGTCGTCAAGGCCACGACGGCGTACGTGCAGGGCAACATCGAGCAGGCGCAGAACGCGCAGCGCGAGGCCCTGAAGGAGCCGAAGGTCGATCTCCCGGGGGCAGGTCAGAAGTGACCGACCACGTACCGATCAATCCGTGCACGATCCCGCAGTTCACGGGTGATCTGGACGCGCTGGAGCAGGACCGTACGGCCATC